>JAYSSW010000634.1:0-7607 GCA_043720335.1 Planctomycetia bacterium | reverse complement strand
TCGATACTCCGGTACGTCGCGTTCTTGTCCGGGATCACCAGCTTGCTGTCCAGCGCGACGTTGATGGGGCCGCTGGGAATGTTCTCCACGGCCGCCGCGATGATGTTCATCGACTGCTTCATCTCTTCCATGCGGACCAAATACCGCGCCAGGCAATCCCCGCCCGTGGCGCAGGCGATCTGGAACGAGCCTTGCAACTCCGGGTAGGCCAGATACGGCTCGTCCTTCCGCAGGTCGCGCACCACGCCGGAGGCGCGTGCGATGGGGCCGGTGCAACTGCGGTTGATCGCCTCGGCTCTCGTCAACACGCCGACGCCCTTGGTGCGGTCGATGAAGATCTTGTTGCGGTTGAGCAGCCGCACCACGTCGGCGTGGGCCTTGGCGAACGACTTGGCGAACGCCCGCACCTTGGCGACGAAGTCGTCGGTCACGTCGTTCATCATCCCGCCGACGCGGGTGTAGCTGGGGTGGAACCGCTGGCCGCACGCCCCCTCGATGATGTCGTACACCCGCTCCCGCTCGTTAAAGGCGTACAGGAAGGCCGTCAGCCCGCCGAGGTCCAGGGCCACCGCGCCGACGCACAACAGGTGGTCCGAAATGCGGGCCAGTTCCGCCAGGAT
The DNA here is from genome assembly GCA_043720335.1 of Planctomycetia bacterium. GTDB lineage: Bacteria > Planctomycetota > Planctomycetia > Gemmatales > Gemmataceae > JAYSSW01. The sequence goes on along the minus strand of JAYSSW010000634.1, from coordinate 6,987 downwards.
GGTGCGGACATACTTGCACCGCGGGGTGATCTCGATGCCGAGCAGCTTCTCGACGGTGTGGTGCCAGGCGATCTCGTTGGCCACCGGCGAGATGTAGTTCATCCGATCCACGACCGTCACGTACTGGTTGAAGTCGAGGTCTTCGCCCAGCTTCTCGAAGCCGCTGTGCAGGAAGCCGATGTCAGGGACCGACTTCACGATCCGTTCGCCGTCGAGGGTGAGAACCAAGCGGAGGGTTGTGTGCGTGGCCGGGTGCTGCGGACCGAAATTGAGGGTCCACAGGTAGTCCTTCTCCTGGCCTTCCGACACCGAAATCAGCTCTTCCAGGGGCATGGCAACCTCAGCGCTCCGTGGCTCGCGGCTCGTTCGACCGGTCTGCCACTAGCTTTCTGCCCTCGTGATGATCGGGAAATTGTGGCGTTCGCCCCGGCCGCGCATCGGGTAGTCCTTGCGGAGCGGGAAGCTCGTGAATTCCTCCGGCATCAGGATGCGGCGAAGGTCGGGGTGCCCCTCGAAGACGATGCCGTACATGTCGTAGACTTCGCGTTCCATCCAGTCGGCCCCCTGCCACAGCGGGCAGGCGGAAGGGAGCGTCAGTTCCGGCTCGTTGAGGGGCGTCTTCAGGAAGACGCGCTCGCCGGTCGTCGTGTTCAGCAGACCGTAGATGACTCCGAAACGGTCGGTCGCGTTGGGATACTTCAGGTAGTCGGCCGCCGTCAGCTCGAACAGCATGTCGAAGCCGTGGGCGTCCTTCAGGTGCTGCAGGAAGGCGAACACCTGCGCGGGCTGGACGTGCAGCCTGCGGTTGTCGCGGAACTCGGACGTGGCGAAACCACCGTCGCCGAACTTCGCTTTCAAAGCAGTCACGAGCGTGTCGAATGGCATGGGGTTCGTCCGTTAGTTCAGGCTGATGCGACGCGAGGCGCCGAAGTCGCTGGGCGAGGTAACAACGCTGTCGGGGATGCTGTCGTTCGCCTTGGGGCCGTCGTGGGTCTTGCGAAGGTCGAACTCGGTGCCCAGGAGCGTGCCGGTGTCGCGGATCTTCGCCTGCAGGTCGAGGATCGCCTGGATCAGCTGCTCCGGACGCGGCGGGCAACCGGGGACGTACATGTCGACCGGGATGAAGCGGTCCACGCCCTGCACAACGGCGTAGGTGTCGAACACGCCGCCCGACGAGGCGCACGCCCCCATCGAGATGCACCATTTCGGCTCCGGCATCTGCAGCCAGATGCGCTGGAGGACCGGCAGCATCTTCATCACCACCCGGCCGGCGACGATCATCAGGTCGCACTGGCGCGGGCTGAAGCGCATCACCTCGGCGCCGAACCGGGCGATGTCGTGGCGCGACGCGCCAGTCGCCATCAGCTCGATGCCGCAGCAGGCGGTGGCGAAGGGCATGGGCCAAAGGCTGTTCGACCGCACCCAGTTGGCGAGCGGGTCGAGCTTGGCCAGCATGATGTCGGGAATCGCTAGCGCCATCGGAACACCCCCTTGCGCCAGTCATAGACGTAGGCGAGGAACAACAGGCCGATGAACGTCAACACGCACCAGAAGACCGGGCCTTTGAGGACGAACGGGATGCCCCCGTCGCGGTAGGCAACCACAGCCCAGGGGTACAGGAAAAGCAGTTCCACATCGAAGACCAGGAACATGATCGCGACGAGGTAGAACTTGATGTCGATGCGCTGCCGGGCGTCGCCGATCGGATCCATGCCGGACTCGTAGGGCATCGACTTGACGGCGGAAACGCGCCGGGGGCCGATCGTGTGGGCGGCGACCATCGTGCCGATGGCGAAGCCGATCAGCACGACGAGATAGAGGAAGATGGGGTAGTACGAAGCAAGTTGGAAATCCGTGCTTGGCATGGCCATCCCTCCCGTCGCATCGGGATTGTGATTTTTTTCACGAACTCGGTGAAAAAAGAACCCGACACGAGGTCGAGTGTTGCCCGTTCCATCCGCAACCACGATCATGATAGGAGCGGATCGGCCAGGGTCAAGCGGCAACGCCGATCCCGTCCACAACAACCCAGTGTGGAGCAAGCCGCCGAGCTTGCTGCTTGCGCTCGGGCAAGCTCGGCAGCTTGCCCCACCCTCAATGACAACCAGCTCCCGCCGCCCAAAAACGCCGATGCAGCTGACAGCCGATTCGACGCCGTCAAAGTTTGCCATTCACCCCTGTGAAGGGAAAGGCGTCGCCCAGTCCGTCGGCGCATTTTCCGACGCCGTCATGCGTTCGCGAGATTCGCCAACCGGGCTTGACACGTTTCCCGGCGAGACCGCAGAACTTCTCCAAATCTACCAAGTTGTATCCTACGCATGGTCGGATTTTCCCGACCCATGTTTTCGCGTCTTCGACTTCTGCTGACATTGCAACGACCCCTGGATCTGTTAAGTTGAACCGTGCCGAAACCGGACATGGATTCGTTCCGAGCAAGCATCGTATCTTCTTTTCTGCTCGCTGGTTGCAAGGATTTTCGTCGCGTTCCTTTGAAAAGGCCCCTCCATGCACATCCCGCGTCGCTCTACGGCTGCCGGTCACGACCCCTTCGCTTCGCTGAAGTTCACGCCGCGCAACTCGCGCATCGTCAACCCGGACGGCACGGCCGTCTTCGAGATGAAGGACGTGCTGGCGCCCGAAGCGTGGTCGCAGGTCGCGGTCGACATCCTGGCCCAGAAATACTTCCGCAAAGCGGGCGTGGCCAACGAGTTCGACAAGGTCGATGAGCCGGGCGTTCCCGCCTGGCTGCAGCGCAGCACGCCGTCCGCCACCTCCAAGATGGGGGCCGAGGGCGATTCGCGCCAGGTCTTCCGTCGGCTCGCGGGCTGCTGGACCTATTGGGGCTGGCAGGGGGGCTACTTCTCCAGCGAAGCCGACGCACGCACCTTCTTCGACGAAACCTGCTACATGCTGGCCACGCAGATGGCCGCCCCCAACTCGCCGCAGTGGTTCAACACCGGCCTGCACTGGGCTTACGGCATCGAAGGACCGCCGCAGGGGCATTACTACGTCGATCCCGTCACGACCGCGATGCAGGCGTCGAAGTCGGCCTACGAACGCTGCGTGCCGCACGCCTGCTTCATCCAGTCGATCAACGACGACCTCGTCAACGAAGGCGGCATCATGGACCTCTGGGTCCGCGAGGCAAGGATTTTTAAGTACGGCGCGGGTACGGGCTCCAACTTCTCCAACCTGCGCGGCGAAGGCGAGCCCCTGTCCGGCGGCGGCAAGTCGTCGGGGCTGATGAGCTTCCTCCGCATCGGCGACCGCGCCGCCGGCGCGATAAAGTCCGGAGGCACCACCCGCCGTGCCGCCAAGATGGTCGTGCTCGACCTCGACCATCCCGACATCGAGGACTTCATCAACTGGAAGGTCGTCGAGGAGCAGAAGGTCGCCGCCCTTGTGACCGGGTCGAAGCTGCTGAACCGGCACCTGAACGCGGTCCTGAAGGCGTGCCACGCCTGGGAGAACGCCGCCGAACGGCTCGAGCGCAAGCACAACCCGCTGCTGCGCAAAGCCCTCCGCGACGCCGCCGCCGACCTGATCCCGGCCAACTACACCGAGCGCGTCATCCAGCTGGCGAAGCAGGGCTACACTGAACTCCACATCGAGGAGTACGACACCGACTGGAACTCGAAGGCCTACGCCACCGTGTCGGGCCAGAACAGCAACAACTCGGTCCGCATCACCAGCGACTTCATGGCCGCCGTCGAGAACGACAGCCCCTGGCTCGTCTACTGGCGCACCGAACTGGAACGAGCGAAGCGTGAAGGCCGCGTCGCCAAGCCGCGCAAGACGCTGCAGGCCCGCGACCTGTGGGACCAGATCGCCTACGCCGCCTGGGCCTGCGCCGACCCCGGCGTTCAGTACGACACCACGATCAACGAATGGCACACCTGCCCCGTCGATGGCCGCATCAACGCGTCGAACCCGTGCTCAGAATATATGTTCTTAGATGATACTGCTTGTAATCTTGCTTCCCTAAACCTCATCAAGTTCTACGACTTCACCACGCTCCGCTTCGATGTCGATTCGTACCGGCACGCGACCCGGCTTTGGACGCTGATTCTCGAAATCTCCGTCTACATGGCCCAGTTCCCCAGCCAGGTCGTCGCCCAGAAGTCGTTCGACTTCCGCACGCTCGGTCTCGGCTACGCCAACATGGGCACGCTGCTCATGGTCCAGGGCATCCCGTACGACTCGAACGAAGGCCGTGCCCAGTGCGGCGCTCTCACCGCGCTGATGCACGCCGCTTCCTACGCGATGTCGTCCGAGATCGCGTCGGAGGTCGGGCCGTTCGTCCGCTACGAGGACAACCGCGAGCACATGCTGCGCGTGGTCCGCAACCACCGCCGCGCCGCGTGGAACGCCCCGGCCAGCGAGTACGAGGGGCTGACGATCAAGCCGGTCAGCATCGACGCCCGCTACTGCCCCGACTATCTCCTGCAGGCCGCCCGCAAGGAAGCCGACCTGATGGTGCAGCTCGGCGAGAAGTTCGGCTTCCGCAACGCCCAGGTCACCTGCATCGCCCCGACCGGCACCATCGCCCTCGTCATGGACTGCGACACCACCGGCGTCGAACCCGACTTCGCCCTCGTCAAGTTCAAGAAGCTCGCCGGCGGCGGCTACTTCAAGATCATCAACGCCTCCATCCCGCCCGCGCTGCGACGGCTCGGCTACACGGCCTCCCAGGTCGAGGACATCGTCAAGTCGTGCAAGGGGGCAGGCACGCTCGACGGCTGCCCGCACGTCAACAAGGCCAGCCTCCGCGCCAAGGGCTTCTCCGACGACATCCTCCACCGCATCGAAGGCCAGCTCGGCGGAGCGTTCGATCTTTCCTTCGTCTTCAACCGCTGGACCGTCGGCGACGACTTCCTCAAGACTCTCGGCCTTGCCGAAGACCGCTTCGCCGCCCCCGGCTTCTCGCTGCTCGAAGCGGTCGGCTTCACCAAGGCGCAGATCGCCGACGCCAACAACCATGTCTGCGGCACGATGACCGTTGAAGGCTCGCCCCATCTCCGCGAGGAGCACTACCCGGTCTTCGACTGCGCCAACAAGTGCGGCCGCACCGGCCAGCGCTTCCTGTCGGCCGAGTCGCACATTCGCATGATGGCGGCGGCCCAGCCGTTCATCTCGGGGGCGATCTCGAAGACGATCAACATGCCGAACGCGGCGACGCTGGACGACGTGAAGTCGGCTTACTTGTTGAGCTGGCAGCTGATGCTGAAGGCGAACGCGCTGTACCGCGACGGGTCGAAGCTGAGCCAGCCGCTGAACACGGTGGCCGACTCGGACGAGCCGATCGTGCTGGAGGAGCCGAAAGCGGAGCCGGTGAAGATCGCCGAGCGCATCGTGCACCGCTACCTGGCGAAGCGGCGCCGGCTGCCCGACCGCCGCGCGGGCTACACGCAGAAATCGCGCATCGGCAACCACAAGATCTACCTGCGCACCGGCGAGTACTCCGACGGCACGCTCGGCGAGATCTTCATCGACATGCACAAGGAGGGCGCCGCCTTCCGCAGCATGACCAACTGCTTCGCCATCGCCATCTCGCTCGGCCTGCAGCACGGCGTGCCGCTCGACGAGTTCGTCGACGCCTTCCTGTTCACCCGCTTCGAGCCGAACGGCATGGTCGCGGGCAACCCGCACATCAAGATGACCACGTCGATCATCGACTACATCTTCCGCGAGCTGGCGATCACCTACCTCGGCCGGCACGACCTGGCCCACGTCGTCCCCGACGACCTGCGTGGCGACACCATCGGCCGCGACGACGAGGAGGAGCCGGAGTACGAGACCGAGGAGGTTGCCGAGGAGCGCATCGCCGACCCGGCCCCGGCGATCCCGAAGGCGTTCCTGACGCCGCGCACCGGCCACCTCAAGCCCCTCGCCGAGAACGGCAACGGGCACGGCCCGGGCAATGGCAACGGCGGGCACGGCAAGCCCGCGACCGCCAAGGCCGCCGCCGCCACCGCCCTCGCCGACAAGATCCGCGTCGCCCGCATGAAGGGCTACGAGGGCGACCCCTGCTCCGAGTGCGGCCAGCTCACGTTGGTGCGTAGCGGCGCCTGCGCCAAGTGCGACACTTGCGGCGCGACCAGCGGGTGCAGTTGATTTTTCCGCCTCAAGACTTTGGTACAGCGTGCCTGTCGGCTTGTATTTCAAACCCCAGGCACGCAACTGTCTTTTTCGGAGCGTTCAACCATGTCATTCGGCAACCAACATACCTACCTATCACTTCGAAATATTGTCGCTGAGCGTACCAACGGAGTAGTTTTTTGGATTGGGTCTGGTCTAAGCAAGGTAGCTGGCTTACCGACCTGGCCAGAATTGAAGGCGAAGTTATACGAATCACTCCAAAGTAAAGCAGCGACTTTGGAGTTTGGCGAGCAAGCCAATGTGGACAAACAGCTTGCTGCAATTCGCGCTGAGCCAAACCCGTGGGTTGCGTTCAAAATCCTACGCGCGTCGCTCGGCAAGACAACCTACTCAGACACGATTCTCTCAAGCCTGTCTTTGGCTGACAAGGCGACAATCCCACCAATATACGCAAAACTATGGAGGCTGAGGCCTGCCGGGATCATCAGCCTAAATCTCGATAGGCTTGCCGCTCGTTCTCACGCCACAGTCGCGCGAGATGCGATTATCAACGAGACAGTTGGAACTCGAATAAATAGCAACTTACATCTTTTGAAATCTCAGAAACCATTCATCGCATATTTGCATGGCACGCTTGAAGAAAAAGATACTTGGATATTCGCCCATGACGAAATATCCAAGCTAATGAAAATGCCCGGTTACAGTGAATTCATTGTATCGTGCTTCGCAAGCCGGACTGTAGTCTTTGTCGGCGTATCTGCTGACGACTTTGCATCAGGAGGCCATCTATCAAGACTTATTACGCCGGCTCGAAATATGCTCTATAATGCTACTGTAGGCCACAGCGGCCAGCGACCACGTTGCTCTTGCGGAGGCGAGTCATGCCGA
>JAYSSW010000633.1:0-7618 GCA_043720335.1 Planctomycetia bacterium | reverse complement strand
CCTTGTAGGAAACGTGCTTGCGCAGGAACGGGTCGTACTTCTTCAGTTCCAGCTTCGCCTTCGTGTTGTTGCGGTTCTTCTCGGTGAAGTAGCAGTGCGCACTCTCGGTGCTCTGCATCTTCACGTAGGCTCGGTGTTCTTTGCCCTTGGCCACGATCCAATCCTCCGTGGGACGGCAGACATGTTTGGTGGGTGCGCGAAATCCAATCCATGTCAGGATAGCAGCCCCGCGCCGAAAAACCAGGGGAAGCCCGGCTACTTCTTCTTCGGGCCGGGCGCGGCCTTGCCGACTTCGATGACGATCTCCTCGGTGGTGGGCACGTCCTTGACGATCGGCGTCTTGCTCTCGTCGAACCGCTTCTGGAGGTTCTCCGGGCCGGTGGGGAAGTCGTCGTGCCAGGTGACGCAGACCTTGTACTTGCCGGCGGGGATGCCCTTGCCGTCGAGGCCGTTGGCGACGAACTCGCCGGTGGCCTGGTCGACCTTGGCCTCCTGGGGATCCTGGCGTTCCGCCGCGTCGGAGCGTGCGAGCCAGACGCGCAGCCTGCCGACCATCGGCGTCACCACCGGCGCTTTGCCTTCGGAAAGGACCTTGCCTTTGACCGTGTGAAGCGGGACCGTGCTGGCGGTGCAGCCGACGAGCGCGAACGACGCAGCGAGCAGGCACAAGTGAAGGAGAGAGCAGCGGGCCATGAAGTCACCTCGTGGAGGAGAAACGCAGCAAGGCAACCGGAGTTGCCTTGCTGGAAGAAGGGTGGGAAAAGACGGGCGGCACGATCAAGGGGTGTTGGAGATGACCTGTCCGTCGCTGGTGCTGCCCATGCGGCTGAAGTCGGCGAGGTTGACGGAGTAGTTGACCATGCGGACGGAGCCGTCGCAGAAGAGGAAGAAGCAGCCGGCGGTGTGTGCGGAGCCGAAGCGGAGTTCGCCCCAGCCGGTGCCGCGGGCGTCGACGCCGGGGAGGCTGTTGGTGGAGCGGATGACATCGTGGTCCCAGCCGGAGGTGTAGCCCTCGTTGTCGTCGCCCATGTAGCTGCCCAGGCCGAGGGTGTCCTTGCGGGACTCGCCGAGGAGGAAGGTGTTGGAGGTGCCGTCGGTGATGTGGACGAGGCTGAGGCAGCGGCCGTAGCGGATGGCGCCGGTGTTCTCGGCGTTGCTGCTGGCGTAGTCGATCTGGGCGTGGGCGTAGGTGCCTCCAGGCCCGTACCACGCGCCGGTGGGTGCGAGGACGCGCGGGCCGCCTCGCGCGGGGCAGAAGTAGTTGGGGATCGGCGCGCCGATGGCCTGGATCTGGGCGGCGGCGATGGTGGTCTTGCCTCCCCCCTTCCACACGGCCGTCTGTTCCATGTAGGGGAGGATGGCGAAGCCCCAGCCGGCCCGCTGCGCTTCCTTCACCGCCGGCGTGCCGACGGCGACGTAGTCGGGCGGGTAGGTCCAGCTCAGCCCGCCCGACGGAAGCACCTTCAGCGTGTCGTGGTGGCTGTGCATCGCCAGCCCCATCTGCTTCAGGTTGTTCTGGCACTGCGTGCGGGCGGCGGCCTCGCGCACCTTCTGCACCGCGGGAACCAGCAAGGCGATCAGGATCGCGATGATGGCGATGACGACGAGCAGCTCGATCAGGGTGAAACCCGATCGGCGCCCCTGGAGACGCGGGACGGAGTGCATGACGCACCTCCCAAGATGAAGGAGAGAAAAGACGTTGATTCGCTTCGGATGACGTGAGCGAGAATCTCATCGGATTCTCACAAAGTGCCCCGGAAGATGCAAGGGGAATCTTCGGATTCTTCACACATTCCGACTTGCGGAAGCAGTGGACGCGAAATCGGTTCGCGACAAGGATGGAAACACGCTACGATAGTCCGCATCATTCGCCCGACATTCGCGAGAGGGATCCATGCGCAATCTCCTTGCTCTGCTGCTGGCCTTCGTGTCGTCGGCGACCGCAGGCGCCCAGGCGCCGAAGCTGGTAGCCAAGCCCGACGCCTTCCAGACCCTCGTCAACCCCGCCTGCTCGCACTGCCGCGACGAGGCGAAACGCCGCGCCGACGAACTCAAACCCGACGACCGCGTCCTCTGCTGGACGCGCGGCTACTCCGAAGGGGGCGCCATCCCGTACCGCTTCTTCCTCCACCCCTACCGCGTCATCAGCGACACCTACGGCGTCTTCGTCCTCGACCCCGACGCCGGATTCGCGCGCGGCTTCGCCCCCTCGCTCGACTTCCGCTTCCACGGCTGGCGCAACGGCGTCATGGTGATGAGCCACAAGGATGGCACCCTCTACTCGTGCCTCACCGGAATCGCCTTCGACGGCCCCCGCAAAGGCGACCAGCTCGCGCCCGTCGCCACGCTCACCAGCGACTGGGGCCATTGGCTGAAAACGTACCCTCAAGCGGTCGCCTACCGCATGTTCGACAAGTACCAGCCGGTCGATCTGCCCGCGAAGGAGAGCGGCGACTCGGTCCTCAGCCGGGGCGCGGTCAACGACGCGCTGCCGGCGGAGACGCAGGTGCTGGGCGTGCGCGTCGGCAGCGCCGCCCGCGCCTACCCCGTGGAGACGCTGGCGAAGCAGGGGCTGGTCCTCGACCAGCTCGACGGCCGCGACCTCGCCGTCGTCTGGCACGCGCCGACGAAGGCCGCCGCCGCCTACCATCCGGTCGCTTCGCCTCCCAAGAAGGGGGAGCCGCGCACGCTGACGCTGAAGCGCGACGCCAAGAACCCCGACGCGCCGCTGGTGGACGACCAGACCGGCTCGCGCTGGGACGTCGCCGGCCGGGCGGTCGAGGGGGAGTTGCAGGGCTGGACGCTGGAATGGGCGGACGGCGTGCAGGTGAAGTGGTTCGCGTGGTCGGCCGAGCTGCCCCACACGACGCGCTACACGGGGGCGAAAACCGACCCGCAGCCGAAGGCGAAAGCCGACGTGAAGGAGGCGATCAAGGAGATCGCGGGGACGGCCGAGTTCCTGAAGGCGGTGCCGAAGAAGTTCGCGACGCTGACGAGCGTCGATGTCGCGAAACGGCGCGTCACGCTGCTGGCGGACGGCGACAAGGAGGCGGTCGATTGGCCGCTCACGCCGGACGCCGAAGTCAAGATCAAGGGCTGGTGGGGCCGGCTCGACGACCTGAACCCGGGGGGTGCCCGCGTGTGGGCGTGGTTCAAGGTCGACCGCGCGAAGAAGGCGGTCGCCGTGTTCATGCTGGCCGACAGCCTCAGCGAGCAGGACATCCACGGCGACGGCCTGCCGGTGCAGTCGATGGACGACGATTTCGTGGTGCTGAAGCGCAGCAAGGACCGGACGCTGCAGTTCAAGCGCAGCGAATGCCGCTACGTCCGCGACACGAAGGCGGCGCCGCTCGACGAATTGAAGCCGAAGGACCGCGTCTTCGTGGACCACGTTGACAAGGCTTCAGGCGTTCAAACGCTCCTGCTCGACCGGGCGTCCTTCGAGTCGCTGCGCAGCGGCCAGAAGGCGGCGCAGCGCAGCCGCTGGATCGCCGACGGGCTGCCCGGCACGCTCGGCTTCCTGCACGTCTACAGCGGCGAGGCCGACCTGCTCGTCGACCACGAAGGCGCCCGCTGGTCGCGCTCGCTGCAGCCGGGCGACAAGATCGAGATCGTCGCCGACCCGCCGATCAAGGCGGTCGTGAAGGCGGTGACGGCGCAGCGCGAGAGGACGCAGGTCCGCGTCGTCGCCAACAGCTTCGACCTCGCCGACCTCGCGACCGGGCAGCGTCTGCGGATGAGGATGGCGACGCCCGCCAACTCGGTGGACGCCGACGTGTTCCCGGCCGACATCGACCGCGTGCGCACGAAGGAGGAGCGCATCGACTGGTTCCTCGCCAACATCTACTGCGTCTGCGGCGTGACCGGCGACGTCTGCACCGGCCATTTCTACACGCTGGCGAGCTGCAACCCCAACGGCTGCGGCGCCCCGAACGCGACCCGCGCCCTGCTCGCCCGCAAGATCGACGAGGGGCTGACCAACCGCCAGATCTTCCAGCACCTGCTCGACCAGCGCGGCCCGCTGCTGCTGCGCCCGCACCTGCTGCCGTGACGGGGGAGACGGATGGACGGTGAGGGGTGTCCAACATCGGGGGAAAAGAGCAGCGCCAAGCCCCACCATGAGCAACGCGATTGGTGGGGGTCGAACCGCGCGCCGACTCACCCCCCAGGAATCGCTTCGCTCATCCTGGGGCTTGGGGTGTGATTCTTGTCGCTGACGTGGGGCTACTTCTCGCCGCGTGAGGGGACAAGGGAACCAGCGGGCGGCCTCGAACCGCGAAGTTGTTTTCGACATTCCTAGAACGGGTGCTGGATGCCGAGCCAGAACTGGACCGGGGCGTTGCCGACGAGCGAGGTGGCGATGTCGAAGCGGACCGAGGTGCGTTCGATGAGGCCGAGCCAGGTGGTGTCGACGCGGATGCCGACGCCGATGGCGTGGGCGACCGGGCCGAGCGAGTGGCCGTTCACCAGGACGTCGCCGATGTCGTAGAACGGAACGGCGTAGATGTTGCGCACGCCGACGATGTGGTCGACGAAGTCCCAGGTAAGATTGCGCGCGATGGGCAGCCGCCATTCCAGGCTGCCGACCCAGGTGACGCTCCCCTGGCGTTCGGCGAGGTCGAAGCCGCGGAAGCGCTCGCCGCCGCCAAGCGTGAAGAACTGGCCGTCGTTGGGCAGCGCCGCCGCCCCGCCGGCGCGGAACGCCCAGCGCGAGTCGTGCAGCCAGTCGGTGAGGCGGTTCTCGCCGAGGAAGCCGAACACCTTCGGCATCGGCTTGACGAACGACACCTGGCCGTAGACCTGGTTGTACTGCCTCTGGTTGCCGAAGACCGGCACGCCGTACTGGTACGACACGTCGAGCGCGATGCCGCCTTCGGGGTCCCAGTAGGGCGTGAGCAGGTTCTTGTGGTAGTGCAGCCCGACCCCGGCGCGCTGGTCGAACGGGTCGGCGTTCGCGAAGTCGACGCGCGGATTCGGCAGGCAGCGGTTCTGCACCACCCCGAACGCCTCCAGGTACTCGAACGGCGGCAGGTACATCGAGCTGCCGTACATCATCACATAGCGCCCGTACAAGACGCCTCGGCTGCACGGAACGTCCTCCGGCCCCAGCGTGCCCAGGCTGCGCTCCACCGTCAGGCCGATCTGCGTGTTGGGCAGCGGGACATGGTCCCACAGCGCGTCGAAGCCGGCGATGAGGTTGCGGTCGTCGCCTCGGTAGGCGAGGTACGCGCCCCCCATGAACTCCTGGGTGCGGTAGACGCCGGCCCGCAGCCCCGCCAGGCCCTGCCGCGTGTACCACGGGTCGTTGTACGACGCGAAGTAGAGCCAGGGGCCGACGTTGATGTTCCACTTGTCGTAGGAATTGGTCACGTCGATCTCGTCGAGCTGCGTGTACAGCGGCGTCGGATGGACGCGGATGTGCGACTTCCAGTGGTTGTTCGTCGGCTTGGCGTCGAGCAGCACATGGTCGGGGTCGACCGTCACCTGCAGCGGCTCGCAAGGCAGCAGCAACTCGACGCGCACCACCGCGTTCTGCGTCCCCGTCTTCGCGTCGACCGAGCAGGCGCATTCGATCTTCGCCTGGCCGTCCTCCAGTTGCAGCACCGGCATGTCAGGGTGGATCGGGATGCGGATCTGGTAGCCCTCCCCCGCCTCGGTGCGGATGCCCAGCACGGTCGGCTCATTCATGCAGCCCGACTGTTTCAGCTCGACGACGACGCGCACCGGGCCTTTGCGATGGCGGGCGCGACGCAGCGCCTTCGGCCAGCGCACCGCCCCCTCGACCTCGACGCGTTCGACCGACCAGTCGCACATGCCGCTGCCGTAGACCCATTGCTGGAAGAAGTCGTTCCACGGCCTGCCGGTGTGCGCCTCCAGCTCGCGCTGGAAGTCGGCGACGTAGAGGATGCGGAACTGGTACTTGCGGTAGACGCCGCGCATGAAGTCGAGGAACGCCTGCTCGCCGAGCCGTTCCTCGATCATGCCGACGATCTTGCTGCCCCGGTCGTAGGTCGCGGAAGTGAGGTTGACGAGGTGCCCGTACTTGGGAAGCTCCTGCACCGTCGGCAGGTTCTCGCCGCGAGCGCGGGCGCCGTACATGCCGTAGTTGCGCAGGTCGTCGCGGCGGATGTTGGGCGCCCAGTCGAGCAGCTTGGGCAGCTCCAGGATGCGGTTGTTCTTCCCCAGCGTGCGGTCGGCGAGGCGGTGGCTGAAGTAGGTCGCCAGCCCTTCGTCCATCCACGTCTCGGCGTAGCCGTTCGTGCCAACGACGTTGTACCACCACTGGTGGCACAACTCGTGCTGGATCAGGTAAACCGGATAGTTGCGTGCGATCTTCGGCATGTTGAGCATGCGGTCGTCGATCATGACCAGCCCGCCGCACTCGTTGCCGTTCCAGCCGAACGACGACTCGACGAACGTGAACTGCAGGTACGGGTAGCGGCCGAACCACTGGTTGTAGACCGGGATCGCCTCGCAGACGGCCTGCAGCAACAGTTTCGCGGTCGGCTCGTGTTCCGGCGTGACGAGGCAGCGCACCTTCACGCCGTCCGATTCGCCATTCAGTTCGATGAACTTCGCGCTGGCGATCAGGGCGAAGTCGCGCACGCAGATCGGCTCGAACTCGATGCGCTGCCAGCCATCCTTCAGGTCGACGCGGCTGCGCACGCTGCCCGACGCGGCCAGCTTCTGGTCGCAAGGCAGCTTCACCTGCACGCGGTACAGGCCGGCGTCGTTGTGGAACGGCTGGTGCCACGGGATGAACGGCGCGGGCTGCCAGCCCTTCTCGTTGAAGACCGACACGACCGGCAGCCACTGCGCCAGCGTCGTGATCCCCAGCCACTGTCCCCAGCGCCCCTTCTTCGCGGGCAGCTTCATCGTGAAGCGCAGCTCGACCGACACTGACGCGCCGGGCAGCACCTCGAACGGCAGCGGCAGCGTCATCGTCGTCGCGTCGGCGCTGTCGAACGTCGGCGCCAGCGGCTGCGCGGTTTTGCCGTCGGCGGCCAACAGCGTCGCTTGCTGCATCTTCAGCGCCGGGCCGTCGAAGTTCAGCGCCTCCTTGGGCGCGACGCGCAGGATCTCGACCATCTTGGCGAGCAGGCCCACGTCCTGGTCGGGGATGCTGTAGCGGGCGTGAGCGTTGAAAACGAGCAGCTTCGTGGGGCGCGTGCCTCGGTTCGTCCAGCTGACACGTTCTTGAACCTCAACATCACGGGTTCGCGTGTCGAGCACGACGTTCACGTCGTACTCCGGCAGCCCCGGCGGCAGCGCCTGCGCGACGGCACTCCCTGCGCCCCCCAGGAGCAGCAGGCCCACGCAGCAGACGAAACACCCACGCATTCGCATCCATGCAGCCCCGACAAGACCCCGGCCGTTTTCGCGCACCGTCCAGGGATCGAGGGTCGTACCCGCCGAGGCTTTTTTCGTCAACCCGGCTTTCGTGCGAGGGAAACTTTGAAACGCGAAGGGAGCTTCAACCGGCCAGCTTACGCAGGCCGTTCGCCGATCTCATGCTTCATTTTCAACGGCCCGCGACAGGGCTAGGAGTGCGTCGATTCGCGGTAGCGGCGTTCCAGGTCGGCCAGGAGGAGCGGGCGTTTCTTCTTCGAGCGAGCCT
>JAYSSW010000632.1:0-16515 GCA_043720335.1 Planctomycetia bacterium | reverse complement strand
GACTCCCTCTGGTTCCCCCCCACCACCGTCACGGGAGGGGTTGCCAAGATCACCCCTTACGACTCCGACTTCAGGAACGTCCCTCGCGCCGCCGGCGGCACTGCGCCCGGCATGGGCTTGATGCTCGCCTACAACCAGTTCAGCTCCAGCTACTCCAGCCTGCGCACCTACATGCTGCCCCAGCCCACCTACCGCGGGGCCGCGGGCGGACTCGGACGCAAGGGCGCCAGCCGAACCGTCATCTTCGAGACCGACGGCGCCCCCAACACCCGCGGCTTCAGCACCATCGTCAACTCCAGCTCCGACTCCTACTACCCGATCCGCATCAAGGACCCCACCAACATCGCCGCCGCAGGCAACGAGTTCCCCATCAACGGCGGCGCCTACGACGTCAACGAGGTCTACACCGTCGCCAAGCAGATCGCGGCCCTCGACACCGCCAGTCCGCCCGGACTGTCGACTTCGAGAAAACCTGCGCTGATCTTCTCGCTCGGCTACGGTAGCCTCTTCGACCCCGCCAACGGCAGCACGTCGCAGACAAACGCAGTGACTTTCCTCCAGACGGTGCAGTTCCATGGCAATGTTGCTAAAACAACCGCTGGCGCCGACTTCCCCGACTGGCAACGCATCTATGGCACGCCTGCCCAGAAAATCGACCGCATCCAGGCCGCGTTCACCAAGATCATGCAGTCCGGCGTCCAGGTGTCCTTGATCGAGTAGCGTCCCAACCCCATGGTCCGGGCATGAATCAACCACCCATCGTCCAGTTCGCGGAGGCGGTCAAGGACTATCCCAGGGGCTTCCTGGGCCTTGACCGCCTCCGCGCCGTTGACAACGTCTCCTTCGACCTCCACCCCGGCGAGGTCTTCGCCCTGCTCGGCCCCAACCGCGCCGGCAAGACCACGCTTGTCAAGCTCCTCCTCGGCCTCTGCCAGCCCACCCAGGGCAAGGTCCTTCGCTTCGGCGCCCCCAGCAGCGACCGCCGCACCCTCTCCCGCGTCGGCTACGTCCACGAGAACCAGGCCTTCCCGCGCTACCTCACCGCCCGCGCCCTGCTCGAATACTACGGGGCCATGAGCCTGCTCACCGAAGAACTCGTCGTGCAGCGCGTCCCAGCGCTGCTCGAGCGCGTCGGCCTCGCCGATCGCGCCCAGGAGCCGATCTCCCGCTTCAGCAAAGGAATGGTGCAACGGCTCGGGATCGCCCAGGCGCTGCTCAACGAACCCGACCTGCTCGTCCTCGATGAGCCGAGCGAAGGGCTTGATTTGTTGGGCAGGCAGCTGGTCCGCGACCTCGTCCACGAGCAGAAGCAGAAGGGCCGCAGCGTCCTGATCGTCTCGCACCTGCTGCCGGAGATCGAACAGCTCTGTGACCGCGTCGGCGTCGTGGCCGGCGGCAAGCTGCGCTTCCTCGGCTCCCTCGATGAACTGCTGATCGACAAGGCGACTGGCGAGCGCAGGCCCATCGAGGCGGCCCTCAAAGACCTCTACGTTCTGCAAACCTCCCAGGCGTGACGGCATCCCCATGAACGCACCCGCCCTCATCTACGCGCTCCGCTGGCTGGTCGTCGACACGTTCCGCCAAACCCTGGCGAGCCGTGTCTTCTGGATCATGCTGAGCGTCAGCACCCTCTGCATCGTCTTCGCGTTCAGCGTCACGCTCGACGGCGGCCTCGTCCGCGACGAAAACGAGCTTTACACCAAGAGCGGCAAAGTCTTCGCGGGCAAGAACGACGAGCCGGGCAAGATGACGCTTCTGTTCGGCGCCTTCCGCACGCAGTTCGAGCGCCGCAAGGAAGAACAAGCCCACCTGCTGCTGACCATCTTCGCGTCGTGGGTCGCAGGCACGGCCGGCATCCTCTTGACGCTCGTCTGGACCGCAGGCTTCCTGCCCGAAGCGCTCGAGCCAAGTGCCGCTTCCGTGCTGCTCGCCAAGCCGGTTCCGCGCTGGCTGTTCCTGGCCGGCAAGTTCCTCGGCGTCCTCGCCTTCGTCGCCGTGCAAGCCGCGTTCTTCTTCGTCGGCACCTGGCTCGGCATCGGCCTGCGCACCGGCGTCTGGTTCAACGAGTACCTTCTGGGCATCCCGCTCTTCCTCGTCCACTTCGCCACCATCTTCAGCTTCTCCGTCCTCCTCGCTGCCACCTTCCGCAGCACGATGGCCTGCATCCTCGGCAGCGTCCTTTTCTGGATCGCCTGCTACGCCACCAACTACGCGTATTATTCACTGATGACCCTGCCCACACTCGCACCGAACGCCCCGCCGATGCCTGGCTTCACGATGTTCCTCGCCAGCCTCGGCTATTGGCTCTTGCCGAAGCCCGCCGATTTGACAATGATTCTGGAGGACTGGCTCGACTTCGGCGCCGAGAAGGTGACGCTCTCGAGCATGGAGCCGTTCGCCTCGGCGATCCGCCTGCACGAGACCCAGCCTGCCCTCGCCGTAGCCTCTTCACTCGCCTTCTGCGTCGTGATGATCGCGCTCGCGGGCTACCAGCTCACCAAGACCGACTACTGACCCACCCGCCTCGAAAGCGACTCCGCATGCCCTCCTCCGAAGCAGCACTGGTCGCGGAGCTGTCGTCCGCCTGCCGCGACCTCACCGAGCAGCTTGGCAAGGTCATCGTCGGCCAGCAGGAAGTCATCGAGCAGCTGCTGATCGGCCTGTTCAGCCGGGGGCATTGTTTGTTGGTCGGCGTCCCTGGCCTCGCCAAAACGCTCCTCGTCAGCACCCTCGCGAAAATCCTCGACCTGTCGTTCAAGCGCATCCAGTTCACCCCCGACCTGATGCCCGCCGACATCACCGGCACCGACATTTTGCAGGACGACCCGGAGACGCAGCGGCGGCGATTTGTCTTTCTGAAAGGCCCGATCTTCGCGAACATGATCCTAGCCGACGAGATCAACCGCACGCCGCCGAAGACGCAGGCCGCCCTGCTCGAAGCGATGCAGGAGCACCACGTCACCGCCGCCGGCCACACCTACCCGCTGCCCAAGCCGTTCTTCGTGCTGGCCACTCAGAACCCCATCGAGCAGGAAGGAACTTATCCGCTCCCGGAAGCGCAGCTCGACCGGTTCATGTTCCAGATCTCGGTGACGTACCCCAGCCGCGACGAGGAGATCCAGATCATGAAGCAGACGACCGCCCCGCGCACGGTCGAGCTGACCCGCGTGCTGAACGCCGAGAAGATCCAGCAGTTGCAGGGGATCGTCCGCGAAGTCGTCGCCGGCGACCACGTCTTCCAGTACGCCGCCGACCTGGTCCGCATGACCAGGCCGAAGGAAGCGACCGCCCCCGCGTTCGTGAAGGAGCTGGTCGCCTGGGGCGCGGGGCCGCGCGCGAGCCAGTACCTCATTTTGGCTGGCAAGGCGCGGGCGCTGCTGCAAGGCCGGCTGCACGTCACGACGCAGGACATCCGCGCGATCGCCTGCCCCGTGCTTCGGCATCGGCTGCTGACGACGTTCCACGCCGACGCCGAGGGGATCACCACCGACGCGATCATCGAGCAGTTGCTCGCCGCCCTGCCCTTGCCGCAGGAGCAGGCCGCCCGATCGGTGCGAGGCTGACATGGCCGCACGCTTCGATCCCACCAGCTTGGCGCGGTTCGGCAGGCTCAGCTTCCTCGCCCGCAACGTCGTCGAGGGTTTCCTTTCGGGCGTGCACCAAAGCCCGTACAAGGGCTTCTCCGTCGAGTTCGCCGAGCATCGCCAGTACTACCCCGGCGACGAGATCCGCCACATCGACTGGCGCGCGTTCGGCAAGACCGACCGCTACTACATCAAGGAGCACGAGGAGGAAACCAACCTCCAGGCCCACCTGCTCCTCGACGCCAGCGGCAGCATGGCCTACCAGGGCCGCACCGCGAGCAAGTTCGACTACGCCGTGCAGGTCGCCGCGTCGCTGGCGTACCTGATGCTGCACCAGCGCGACGCCGTCGGACTGGCGGTCCACGACCATCAGCTGCGTGGCATGCTCCCGCCCAAGTCGCATCCGAAGCACCTGCCTCGCATCCTGCAAATGCTCGAAGCGACGCAGCCCGGCGGCGAGACGAGCCTCGCTCCGCTCTGGCACCGCGTAGCGACACAAATTCGCCGACGCGGCCTGATCGTGATCCTCTCCGACTGCTTCGACCAGCTGTCATCCCTGCGGCACGCGCTGCGCCACCTGAGCCATCGCCGGCATGAAATCCTGCTGTTTCAGATCGTCGCCCCCGAGGAGTTGGACTTTCCGTTCACGGGCCGCACGCAGTTCCGCAACCTGGAGAACGTCGCAAACGTGCAACTGCTCGACGCCCCCGCGATCCGCGCCGAGTACCAGAAGAACATCGAGGCGTTCTGCACGGAGCTGCGCCGCGACGCCAGCCGGATGCGCATCGACTACCAGCTGCTGCGGACCGACCAGCCGGTCGAGCGAGCGCTGGGCCACTACCTGAACCACCGAAGGCAGCACGCCTGACCTGGTCGGACAAACCTTCGATGAACCTCAGCCTGCTCAGTCCGGTGGTCCTGTTCGGCCTGGCAGCCGTCGCGGCGCCGGTGCTGCTGCACCTGTTCCAGCGGCGCCGCTTCCAGGTGCTCGACTGGGGGGCGATGCAGTTCCTGCCCACGATGCAGGCGGTCCGCCGGCGCCGTTTGTTCGACGAGATGCTGCTCCTTCTGCTGCGCATGGGCATGATCGCGCTCCTGGTGCTGGCGCTGGCCGCCCCGGTGTCGACGAGTGCGCTGTTCGCTCCGCTCGCCGACGCCCCGTCGCGCGACATCGTGCTGGTGCTGGACGGCTCGTTCAGCATGTCCGCCAGGTCGCCGAACCAGCCGGCGCCGTGGGACGACGCGCTGGCGTGGAGCCATGATTTGACGGCACATCTGGGCCGCAACGACCGCGTCGCGCTGCTGGTCGCACGCAAGCCAGTGGTGTTGGTTCATGGCTTCGAGCGCGTCGGCCTGCGTGAAAAGCTCGACGCCCTCCCGCAGCCTCACGGCAATCCCGACCTGCCCACTACATTGGCCCAAGCGTGGAAACTGCTCGCCGACAGCTCGGCGGCACGCAAGCAGATCATCGTGCTGACCGACCGCCAGAAGCACGGCTGGGCCGACCCCGCCAGCCTCGAAGCGTTGCAGTCGCTCGGCCAAGGCTGGCGCAGCGACGCCCAGCGCATGCAAGCAGACGGGCTGTCAACGCCGACGCTGCACATCGTCGATGTCGCGGAAAAAACGCCAACGGCGAGCAACGTCGCCCTGGCGCCGCTGGTCGCGCCGCGCGTCGTGGGCCGCGTGGGCCAGAAGCTGACGTTCCAAAGCGCGATCCTGCTCGACGCCGCGTCGCAAGCGATCAAGCCGCTGCGGCTGCGGACCACCATCGACGGCCAGCCCGGCCCCGACGTGCCTCTTCCGGCGCTCGGCGAGCTGAAGCAAGGCCAGGCCGCATTCACGTTCCATCACAAGTTCGACACGCCGGGCCAACATCTCGTCTCGGTGCGTTTGGAAGTCGAAGGCCCCGACGCAATCGCGCTCGACAACGAACAACACGTCGTCGTCGAAGTCGTTCGGCAGGTGCCCGTTCTGCTCATTGATGGCGACCCGCGGCTCTCGCCCGAAAGCAGCACCTTCTTCCTGCAACGCGCCCTCGGCGCCAGCTCCGACGACACCGCGATTCCGCAACGCGACTGGTCCGCGACGACGCTGGCTGGCGACGCCGCGAAACGGCCGCGCGTGCTGGTGCTGTCCGACGTGCCGACGCTGACCGACGCGCAGCAGCAGGCCATCGAAGCGTTCCTCGAAGACGGCGGCTCGGTGCTGGTCGCCGTCGGCGAGCGCGTGCAGCGCGACCCGTCGTTCACCAACGACCGCCTGCACCGCGACGGCCAGGGCTGGCTGCCGGCGAAGCTGGCCGAGGTCGCGAGTGACACCGGAGTGTCACCGGAGCCGCGCACGTTCCAGCATGCAGCGCTGGAGCTGCTCAAGGACGAAGGCCAAGGCTCGCTCAGCCAGGCACGATTCAGCAATTGGTGGAAGGTGAAACTCGACGAGAAGAGCAAGGCGACGCCGATCGCGCTGTTGAGCAACGGCGACCCGCTGCTGATCGAGAAGGCGTACCGCAAGGGCCGCGTGATCCTCTGCACCGTGCCGCTCGACCGCCGCTGGCAGTCGCCGCTGCCGAGCCGCTGGGAATATCCGGTGCTGGTGAATGAACTGGTCGCTTGCCTCGCCGGCTCGCGCACGCAGCAATCGATGCTGTCGCCGGGCCAGGAAATCCGCGTGCCGGTTGCAACTTCGAGCGAAGCGCAGCTCACCACGCCCGATGGCCGCTCCATCGCGCTGAGGCCGAAAGACGGCGGGCTGCGTTACGCGGACACCGGCGCCGTCGGCGTCTATCGGCTCATCCAGAGTGGTCACGAGCCGACGCATTTCATCTTCGCGCAGGATCGGGCCGAAACCGACCTGGAACGATGCAGCCCCGACGATTGGCGCAAGGTCGCCGAGCGCATCCCGCTCGCGGACGGCGACAACAACGACGACAACGCGGCGCTGAGTCGGCCGCGCCAGGATCTGTGGTGGCTGTTCCTCGTCGCGGTGATGGCGTTCCTCTGCTGCGAGATCGTGCTGACCCGGCGGCTGGCTTTGCAGCGAGGCGGGCCATGAACGACCGCGTGCTGCACCTGTCGTTCGGCGTCGAGGAAACGTATCTCGCGCTGACGCCGCGCTGGGCCGACCTGCCGCTGCCGTGGCTGATCGCCTCGCTCGGGGCGATGCTTGTCGTGCCTCTGCTGATGCTGCTGTTGCTGTCGCGCTACGAGTTGCGCCTGGTGCCACGCTGGCATGCGCTGGGGTTGCTGTCGCTTCGCTGCGTCCTGCTGCTGGTGCTGTGGTTCGTCGTCGCGTTTCAACCGACCGTGACGACGCACCACGAAGAGGAGACGCCGGGCCGCGTGCGCGTCGCGGTCGATCTGTCAGGCAGCATGGACGTGCGCGATCCGCAGCGATCCGCCGCCGAGAAGCTGCGCCTTGCGAAGACGCTTCGACTGGCAAGCAAGGAATTCGGCGACGACTGGCTCGACGTTTGGGCGAGACAGCACGAACGCAACGAGACGCCGACCTGGTTGAAGGACGACGAGCCGTCGTTGACGCCGGAAGCGCGGAACGAGAAGCGTCGCGCGCGACAGGCCGAGCATGATCGACTGCTCGCCGAGGTGGACCGGCTGAGCCGTCGCGACGTGGTTCGACGATTGCTGGCGGCCGACGGGCTTTCGCTGCTGAAGCGGCTGGCGGAGCGGCACGAGATCGAGATCGTCGGCTTCCACGACACGTCGTTTCCGCTCACGCTGGACCAACTCACGGAGCGATTGGCCTCGCCATCGAACGCTTCGCACGCAACCGATGTGAAACAGGCGTTCGCGTCGTCGAGCGAGAAGAACGCCACGCCGCTGCTGGGGACGGTGTTGTTCAGCGACGGCCAGCACAACCAGGGCGCCGCGCCGACGGGCAGCTCGCCCGCGCCGGTGTACACGTTCGGCATCGGGTCGCGGACGCCGCCCAGCGACTGGATGGTGCTGGACGTGCAGGCGCCGGGCAAGGTCTTCAAGGACGCGCAGATCCCCGTGCAGGTCCGCTGCCGGGCGTCGCACCTGGCGCCGCAGGATTTGACGGTGGAACTGTCGTTCGCGGGCAAGCCAGCGTCGCCGGAGCAGAAGCGATTCATCCAGCACGATGGCAAGGACCAGGTCTACACGCTCACGTTCCAGGTGTCTGCGGAACAAGTCGGGACGCACGCGTTGAAGGTGGAAGCGAAGGCGAAGCAAGCGAAGGAAGTGACGCTCGCGAACAACGAACGAAGCCGACTGGTTCGCGTCGTCGAGGAGAAAGCCCGCATGCTGGTGATCGATGAGGACGCGCGCTGGGAGCACCACTACCTCGCCAACGCTTTGTTGCGCGACCCGACGATGCAGGTGGACCGCGTGCTGTTCTCGCAGCCCCGCATCGGTTTGGCGAAAGAGGACGAGTTGGAGAAGCGAGGCCACGCCAAAACGAAACTGCCGGAGCGGAAGGACGACCAGGCCGAGGAGCCGCTGCACGCCTACGACGCGATCATCGTTGGCGACGTGTCGCCGGAGCATCTGCCGCCGCGCGACCGCGTTCGGCTCGAACGTTACGTTTCCGAGCGCGGCGGCACGGTGATCTTCGTCGCGGGCAAGCGCTCGATGCCGCTGGAATACCTGCAAGCTCCGTCAAGCGCGACCGACCCACTGATGAAGATGCTGCCGATCGTCGAGCCGCGCGTGATGAAATCAGACACGGGCTTCCTGATGCAGCCAACGACGGAAGGAAAGGCGACGCCGTTCCTGAACCTGGAACCCGACGTGCCTGGCAAGCCGTGGTCGTCGCTGCCGAAGCATTTCTGGGGCGTCGCGGGAATGCGGAAGCCGGGGGCGTCGGTGCTGCTTGTCGGCGTCGATGGCAAGGACGCGAAGCCGCAGGGCGACAAGACGCCGGGCCTTCTCGTCACGCAGAACTACGGGTTCGGCCGTGTCGTCTATCTCGGCATCGATAGCACGTGGCGCTGGCGCTACCAGGTCGGCGACACCTACCACCATCGTTTTTGGAACCAGCTCCTCCGCTGGGCGGCGGCCGACAAACTGCTCCCCGCCGGCAACCGCTTCGTCCGCTTCGGAACCCGCGAGCCAACCTATCAACCGGGGCAGGAAATCGAACTGCAAGCAAGGCTCAGCGAACTGCTGCCGCCGCTCATCGACCCAACGATCGCGCACGCGAAATTGCTGCGTCAGAAGGAAGACAAGTCGGAGGAACTGGTCGCGGCGATTCCGCTCGCGCAGGACGCGACGCAAAAACGGCTGCTGGCAGGCAAAGCGCGCGATCTGCCAGCCGGGTCGTACCGCATCGAGCTCGACATCCCGCAGCACCGCGATTCGCTGGCGGAGCCGATTGACGGCGGAAAGTCGCGGGTCGATTTCGTGGTCGAAGGCAAGGAGAACGCCGAGTTGCTCGACCTGTCGACCAACTGGACGCTGTTGCAGAGCTTGGCTGACAAGAGCGGCGGGCACCTTTTCGCGTCGGACCAGGCGGAGCGAATTCTCGACTTGCTGGCACGGCGCGTCGAACGCAGGGTGACGCACGACGAACGCCGGCCCTGGCAGGACGCGCCCTGGGTGTGGTGGCTGCTGGGGCTATGTCTTGGCCTGCTCACCGCCGAGTGGGTTTGGCGCAAGCGGCTCGACCTGCCCTGAGGATTTGGGCGCATGGTCGTGGTCATGGGGCAGCACGCGCAGTCGCAGCACCACGGTCATGCCGATGGCCGCCAGCACGAGGAGCAACACGATCAGATACCACGGCAGGTTGCCCAGCGTCGCGCTGGCGACGACCACGACCGGCAAGATCGTCAATGCGGTGATCTTCACGCGACGGCTGACCGCGCGGTGCTTCTGCCAATTGCGCAGGAACGGCCCGAACAGTTTTGAACGAAGCAGCCAGGCGTTCAATCTCGGCGACGAGCGCACGAAGAAGTAGCTGGCAAGCAGGAGGAACGGCGTGGTTGGCAGAAGCGGGAGAATGGCGCCGAGCACCGCCAGCCCGACGAAGAACCAGCCGAGCGCGACGAACAGCCAGCGCCGCCAGCCATGCAAGGTAGGGGCGACGGCGACGACGGCGGGTTCTGGCGAGGCGGGGCCGGTTTCCACGAACGACTCTCCGGTAGACTTCCCTTGATTTCTAGGCGCTGCCGAACTATCAGCAAGCGCCCCCCATCGGCGAGTTCCCAGGGACGGCTCATTGAGCCGCTGCGTCGTCCATGCACGCCTTGCTCCACCTGAACCTGATCCACTTCCTCGACTTCTACTTCTCGTTCATGTTCTTCGCCGGGCTGGCGCGGCGCATCGGACAGTACCAGAACGTCGGCAAGCTGATCGTGTCCGGCCCCACGCGCTGGCCTCGCTTGCTGAAACTGATCCACGAGCACCGCATCATCTTCCTGACCTGGCAGACGCTGCTCCCTGCCGTGCTGGCGTTGGGACTCACGATTGTGCAGGTCGTCTCGTCGCGCTGGATCTGGCCCGAGGCGGGCACGCGCGAAACGGGCCTCACCCTGAGCCGGCTGCTGGAGCATTGGCCCGTGGTGACGGTGGTCGTGCCGCTCGCGCTGGCGATGCTGGCGCTCGACCTCTACAGCCTCTATCTCGTCGGACAGATCGAGCGCCAGGCGCTGGAGAAGCACTTCGACCAGGCGGAATACTGGCTGCGCTCGAAGACCGCCGACGCCGTCCGCATCGTGACGTTCGGCTTCGTCAACCCGCGCAAGATGGTTGCGGACGAGGTGCAGAAAGCGCTCGTCGGCGCCAGCGACCTGCTCAACTTCACGCTCTGGTGGGTGACGGTGCAGACCGGCTTGCGTTTCGCGTTCGGGCTGTCGCTGTGGCTCACCTGGGCGCTCGGCTGATTCGCTCGTTTTTCGCTTCCCCGGCGACGCCGAGTCTGCGATCATCCTGGCCATGCACGACCACGACCAGCGTTTCAAGGAACTGATCCGCGTCTTCTTCGGCGACTTCCTGCGGCTGTTCTTCAAGCCGTGGGCGGATCGGCTCGACTGCGACCGCGCCGAATGGCTCGACAAGGAAGTCTTCCCCGATCCGCCCGACGGCCCGCGCCGCGTGCTCGACCTGCTGGCGAAGGTGCCCACGCGGCAGGCGGTCCCCGGACAGCGGCCCGGCGAAGCCGAGCATTGGCTGGCGCTGGTGCACATCGAGATCGAGTCGCCCGACAAGGCGTCGCTGGTGCGGTCGCGCATGTTCTACTCCTACGCGGCGCTGCGCCAGCGGTTCGGCCTGCCGGTGCTGCCTCTGGGGTTGTTCCTGAACGTCGGTCTGGACGGCATCGGGGCCGACGTCTACGAGGAGCAGTTCTGGGAGATGACGCCGGTCCATTTCGAGTACCTGTACGTCGGCCTGCCCGCCCTCGATGCGATACAATACCTGGAGGGCGAAAGCTGGCTCGGCGTCGCGCTGGCCGCCCTGATGAAGATCCCGCCCGAGCGCGTCGCCTGGCTCGGCCTTGAAGCTCTCAAAAGGCTGGTCGAAGCGCCGCTGACCGACCAGCAACGTTTCATGCTCGGCGAATGCGTGCAGGCGTACCTGCCGATGACGGAAGCCCAGCAGCGCGAGTACGACCGGCTGCTGGCAGGCGAACCCTACCGAGGAGTTGTTGCCGTGAACACGACCGTGTTTGAGCGAGGCTGGATGCAAGGGAAGCAGGTCGGCGTCGAGGAAGGTCTCCACGATTTTCTGAAAAGCCGTATTGAGAAGCGCTTTGGCCCGCTTCCGGAATTGTCTTCCACCAAGATTGATTCTCTTTCGGCCGAAGAGACCTCTCGGCTCATCGACAGGGTCTATCAATGCGAATCGATCAGCGATCTTGTGCATGCGCTCGATGAAGTGGTTCCGACAAACCCTACCGAGGAGTCGTAGCCGTGAACACGACCGTGTTTGAACGTGGCGTCACCCAAGGCAAGCAGCTTGGCGTGGAGGAGGGGATCTCCACAGGAGAAGTTCTTGGCCAACGCAATCTGTTGAAAAAACTACTGGTCGGCCGTTTCGGTCGGTTGCCGGAAACTGTTGAAACGGCAATCGACCGATTCTCCGTCGCGGAAATCTCCGCGCTTGTCGAAAAGGTGTTCGACGCGGAATCGCTGACGGATCTCGGCTTCGACGAATCGCAGCCTTGATTCGCTGCACGACGATTGACTCGCCCAATTTCGAGGACGCCGACTTGTTGACGAAACGCATCATCCCGTGCCTGGACGTGAAGGAGGGCCGCGTCGTCAAAGGGGTCAACTTCCTGAACCTGCGCGACGCGGGCGATCCGGTCGAGGTCGCGCGGCGCTACGAGGAGGACGGCGCCGACGAGCTGGTCTTCCTCGACATCAGCGCGACCTTCGAGGGGCGCAAGATCATGCTCGACGTGGTGCGCCGCGTCTCGGAGCAGATCTTCATGCCGTTCACCGTGGGCGGCGGCATCGGCACGCTGGAGGACGCCACGCAGCTCATCCAGGCCGGCGCGGAGAAGGTCAGCATCAACTCGGCCGCCGTCCGCAACCCGGATCTGGTGTCGCAGGTCGCGGGCAAGTTCGGCCGCTGCGCCACGGTCGTGAACATCGACCCGCGCCGCGTGCAGCGCGACGGCCGCGTGGTGTGGGAGGTCCACGTCAAGGGGGGCCGCGAGCCGACGGGGCTGGAAGCGGTCGCCTGGGCGCGGCGCGTCGAGGAGCTGGGGGCGGGCGAAATCGTCCTCACCTCGATGGATGCGGACGGCACCAAGAACGGCTATGATGTCGAGATGACGCGCGCCGTCGCCGACGCGGTCAAGATCCCGGTCGTCGCCAGCGGCGGCGCGGGGAAGCCCGAGCACCTGCTGGAAGTGCTGACCACGGGCCGCGCCGACGCCGCCCTCGCCGCCAGCATCTTCCACTACCACGAGCACGGCATCGTGGCCACCAAGCGGTTCCTCGCGCAGCACGGCGTGCCGATCCGCCTCTCCTGAAGACATCGTTCATCCTTTCATCCTTTCAGGTTTTCATCGTCGTCCGGTTTGGAGGAAGTTTCATGTCGGCCCCCGCCACCACGGCTCCCAGCATGTCGCAGGCCTCGCTCAGCAACAGCATCAAGTCGCTCGAATCCGACGTGCTCGTCAAGGTTCCCGAAGACCTGCTCAGCTACTTCAAGACCCCCGAAGCCAAGAAGGAAGCCGAGGCCAACAAGCTGTTCCGCCTGGTCATGAAGCTGAAGGCTTCCGACCTCCACCTCAAGGTCGGCCAGCCGCCGATGATGCGCATGCGTGGCGACATCCGCCGCGTCGACATGCGCCCCTTGTCGCAGGAGGACATGGAGAGGCTGCTGCTGCCGCTGCTGACCGAGAAGCACCGGAAGATCCTCGACGAGGAGGGGGGCGTCGACTTCTCCTACGTCGTGGGCAACGACGAGTGCCGCTTCCGCGTCAGCCTCTTCAAGCAGCGCGGCCGGCTGTCGCTCGTCTCGCGCCGCGTCAACAACGAGATCCCCAACTTCGCGGACCTGGGCCTGCCCCCGTCCATCGAGAAGCTGTGCGTCTACCCCGAAGGTCTCATCATCCTCGCCGGCGTCACCGGGTCGGGCAAGAGCACCACGATCGCGTCGATGCTCGACTACGTCAACGCGCGTGAGCCGCTGCACATCCTCACCGTCGAGGATCCGATCGAGTTCGTGTTCTCCGACAAGAAGTCGTACATCAACCAGCGCGAGATCGGCCTCGACTCGCGCGACTGGCACAAGGCGCTCAAGGACGCCGTCCGCCAGGACCCCGACGTGATCCTCATCGGCGAGCTTCGCGACGTCGAGACGTTCGAGGCCGCCGTCCACGCCGCCGAGACGGGGCATCTGGTGTTCGGCACCATCCATGCGTCGAGCGCCTCCACCACGATCAACCGCATCCTCGACCTCTTCCCCCCCGAAAAGCACACCGCCATCCGCCAGGCGCTCGTCAACAACCTCAAGGCGATCGTGGCCCAGAAGCTGGTGAAGGGGATCAAGAAGCCGCGCGTGCCAACCAACGAGATCATGATCTCCAACCCGACCGTCCGCGACTTGATCTCCAAGGGCGAGGACAAGAAGCTCGGCGACGCCATCCGCATCGGCTACCTCGAAGGCATGATCGACTTCAACGAGAACCTGCGCCAGCTCGTCGAGCGCGGCGACATCGAGAAGGCGATCGCGCTCGAGGTATCACCCAACCCCGACCAGCTCAAGATGGCCCTCAAGGGGATCAGGGTGTCCGCTCCGGGCATTCTGTAGCGGGAGCTTCCCTTTTTGTGGAGGGTGGTCGCGCGTCGGAGCAAAAACAACAGCGCCAAGCCCCACCATGAGCGAAGCGATTGGTGGGGGTCGGCAGCGTGCGACCACTCACCCCCAGGAATCGCTTCGCTCATCCTGGGGCTTGCGGAATCAATCTCTCCCCTGCCAACACTCGCTTCGCTTCCGTGATACTTCCTCGAATCGGATTCCCTGGACGCCTCCATGCCTCGCGTTTTCCCCACCATCCCACGCCCGCTGCAACTGCTCGGCTTCGCCGTCGCGCTGCTGCTGCTCGCCGCCTCGGACGTGCTGGCGCAGACCACCGGAACGTTCCCGCGCGGGCCGGGCTTCTACTACAGCCCCTACAAGCTCGTCGTCGCGATCCTCAGCTTCTGGGGCTGGGCGAAACTCTGCGTCTGGCTCGACAAGGACGCCATCGCCTACCGCATGAACCCGCCGAAGTGGAACGGCCTGATGGTCGGCGGCGGCGTGCTCGGCCTGCTCCTCCTGTGGAACCTGCACCTCTTCTGGATCGGCATCGTCGTCTTCTGGATGATCGTCTTCGCCGTCGGCTACGCCTACGCCCACTACCGCAATCTCAAGTCCGAGCCCGACGATCGGCTGCTCACGCAGAAGCACCTCGTCTCGCTGGCCAACTACTACTTCCGCCTCGGCTGGAAGCTGCGCGAGGACATCGGCAAGGGCGCCGGCGTCCCCGTCAAGTTCCTCACCCGCAGCGCCAACAACCCCGCCAAGGAGGACACCGACCGCTTGTCGCGCGTCCGCGAATCGCGCGGCTACAAGGGCGCCCTGCAGATGGTCTACGAGGCGGCCCAGCGCCGCGCCACCGACATCCACCTTGAGCCGACCTCCGCCGAGATGGCCGTCCGCTTCCGCGTCGACGGCATCATGATGAACGCCACCCCCTTCTCGCGCACGATGGGGGACGCGGTCGTCAACATCTTCAAGGTCATCTGCAACCTCGACATCACCGAGAAACGCAAGCCGCAGGACGGCAGCTTCTCCGCCCAGGTCGAGGACCGCGTCGTCGAGTTCCGCGTCGCCACCGCCGGCAGCGTGTCGGGCGAGAAGATGGTGATGCGACTCCTCGACGCGGCCACCCAGCTCGTCGACCTCACGCAGATCGGCATGACCGACAACATGCGCGAGACGATCCACGGCCTGGTCACGCAGCCGCACGGCATGCTGCTCGTGTGCGGGCCGACCGGGTCGGGCAAGAGCACCACGCTCTACGCCTGCCTGCACGAGATCGACCGCTTCCAGCTCAACGTCATCACCATCGAGAACCCGGTCGAGTTCCGCCTGGAGAACATCACGCAGATCGAGGTGAACCCGAAGGCGGGCAAGACGTTCGCGTCCGAGCTGCGCAGCATCCTGCGCCAGGACCCCGACGTCATCATGGTCGGCGAGATCCGCGACAAGGAGACGGCCGAGATCGCCTGCCAGGCCGCCCAGACCGGGCACATGGTCTTCAGCACCGTCCACGCCAACGACACCGTCACCGCCATCGCCCGGCTCATCGACCTCGGCGTGCAGCCCTTCATGGTCGCGTCGGCCCTCACCGCCGTGCTGGGCCAACGGCTCGTGCGCCGCCTGTGCCCCGAATGCAAGCAGCGCTACAAGCCCGCCGCCGAGAGCCTGAAGAAGCTCGACATCGACCCGGAGCTGGCCCGCCATCTGTACCGCACGCCCGACCCGAAGGATCCCAAGGACGACGACGAAGCCGACGTCTGCGAGCAGTGCGGCGGCGCGGGCTACTTTAAGCGCGTCGGCATCTTCGAGCTGCTCATCATCAACGACCGCATCCGCGACCTGATGCGCGAGAATCCCAACCTCCAGGAGATTCGCCGCGAGGCGGTCGCCAACGGGCTGAAGACGCTGCTCGAGGACGGCGCGCGCATGGTCGTCGAAGGCGACACGTCGATCCAGGAACTGCTCCGCGTCAGCAAGTAGAAACCAGGGAACCCGCGATGCTCTTCATCTTCACCGCCGTGGTCATGCTGGGCGTCGCCTGGTTCCAGATCCGCACCGGCATCCTCGGCGCCATCCTGCTCGTCATCGAGATCGTGCTGGCGGGCCTGGTCGCGTTCGGCTTCTGGGAGCCGCTCGCCAAGCTGCTCGAACCGAGCCTGCGCTCCGGCATGTTCGCGGGTTGCGAAGACACCATCGTGCTCGCGCTGCTGTTCAGCGTTGCGCTCGGCACGCTGCGCTACGTCAGCACTCGCATGCACGACCACTGGCTCGAGTTCGACCCGAACGTGCAGATGGTCGGCGGCGCCTTCATCGGCCTGCTCGCCGGCTACCTCGTCAGCGGCTTCCTCATCTGCGCCGCCCAGACGCTCCCCATCGAGGACAACTTCCTCGGCTTTGAGCCGCGCAAAGCTGACAGCAAAAACGAGAACGAGTCACCTTTGCGCAGGATCGTGCCACCCGACCGCGTTTGGCTGTCGTTGATGCGCCACGCTGGCGCCTACCCGCTGCGCTGGGAGGAGGACAACGACAAAGCAGAAACGGACGTAGACCGCTTCGTGACCTTCGACCGGCACGGCACCTTCGAGCTGCGCCACCTGCGCTACCGCCGCAAGGGCGAGAACCGCCCTCTGCTGCCGTACCTGGGCGAGCTGGACCGCGAGATCCACCGCAAGCGATAATGACGCGTCGAAAGCCCAGGG
>JAYSSW010000631.1:0-3641 GCA_043720335.1 Planctomycetia bacterium | reverse complement strand
GCCAAGTTCATGAGCAAGTGACGCCCCAACCGGACCACGCAGGAGACGGACCATGTTCCAAGCCATCCCCCGCCGCTGGCTCGCGGCGCTGCTCGTATTCCTAGCCATCGCCAGCGAAGGCCGTTCGCAGGACGCGGTGCTGAAGGAAGCCACGCCCGAGCAGCTTGAAAAGATCCTCGGCGAACTCAAATTCGAGGCGAAGAAGTCGTTCTCGAAGAAGAAGGACGAAGCCTACTTCGACTTCCAGCACGGCACGCACAGCACCCGGCTCACGTCGTTCGACGGCAAGGACCTGATGCTCGACAGCGTTTTCCCCGCCATCTCGATGGAGAAGGCGAACACCTGGAACACCAAGGCGAAGTTCAGCCGCGTCAGCATCCAGAAGGAGGGAGGCAACCTCTTCTCCATCCTCGAGTTCAACTTCGACGTCTCCGCCGGCGTCACCGCCAACGCCGTGAAGATGTTCATCGTCCGCTTCGGCGACGAGCTGAAGGAGTTCGACGCCTACGTCGGCGCCAGCGGCCTCGACGAGAAGGTGCTCGCGGCGGTGACGAACGACACCCTCGGCGGCGTCCTCAAGACGATGGGCTTCGCGTTCCAGAAGAAGGACGATCCGAAGGGGACCGGCGTGACCGCGTTCGACTTCGAGATCGGCGCCCAGAAGCTGCGGCTGTACAACTTCAACGGCAAGGAGCTGTTGATCGACGCCCACTTCAAGGCGATCCCGCTGGAGCAGTCGAACCAGTACAACCTGAGCCGCAAGTTCGTCCGTGCAGTCAACTACAAGGTCGAAGCCCAGGCGTACACCGCCCTCGAAAGCTGCTTCGACTGCGAAGCCGGCGTCACGGAAGGCATGCTGCGCCAGTTCCTCGCCAGCTTTGGCGACGAGGTGAAGCAATTCAGCGACTTCACGCAGAAGTCCGCGAAGTAGATGTTTTTTGCCCCGGAGGGCAAAATGGTCACGGCTCGCAATTCTTCGTCCAGCATCCCGACGCGATGCGCATGCTCTCGTCGACTTCGCCGCCGTACCAGTAGACCCACGTTGCGACCGCTTTGCCTTCGTGGTTCAGCACCGTCGCCGACTCACGGCGGTACTCGGTGTGCGTCGGGGCCTCGGAGTTCTCGTAGGCGTCGAGTTCGGCGAGCGTGGTGGTTCCGTCGCCCAGGTCGTACAGGTCGCCCTGCACCCAGTCGTCGGGCTGCGTCGGCGGCTGCATGCCGGGGTAGCGGCCCAGGTCGTGGAGCCGGCCGGCGATGCGTGTCTCGCAGACGAAGCGCGCACGCTCGGCCAGGAAGCGGGCCATCGGGTGCCGGCTGCGGCGGCGCAGCGTGCCGTACACGAAGAGGTGGCGCGGCGTGCCAGCTCCGCAAGGAGATTTCGTGCTCATCGGACGAACGTCCTCATGGAGCGGCTCGTCAAACCGCCGGGGCCGGGTACTGCTTGCCGAGTTCGCACGCTTTGCCGCGCACTCGCTCCAGCACCGATTTGTCGGCGGGGCTGGCGAGGACTTCGCCGATCCAGCCGGCGATGACGCGCATCTCCGGCTCGCGCATGCCGCGCGTGGTGAGGGCGGGGGTGCCGACGCGGATGCCGGACGGGTCCATGGGCGGCCGTTCGTCGAAGGGGATCTTGTTCTTGTTGACCGTGATGCCCGCGAGGTCGAGCGCTTCCTCGGCCACCTTGCCGGTCACGCCGCGCGAGGCGACATCGACGAGGAGCAGGTGGTTGTCGGTGCCGCCCGACACGATGCGGAAGCCGAGTTTTTGCAGCTCGTCGGCCAGCACCTTGGCGTTGGCGACGACCTGGGCGGCGTAGGTCTTGAAGTCGGGCCGCAGCGCCTCGGCGAACGCGACCGCCTTGGCGGCGATGACGTGCATCAGCGGGCCGCCCTGCAATCCGGGGAAGACGGCCGAGTTGACCTTCGGCCCCCACTCGGCACGACTGAGAACGACGCCGCCGCGCGGGCCACGCAGCGTCTTGTGCGTGGTCGTCGTGACGAAGTCGGCGTAAGGCACCGGGCTGGGATGCTGCCCGCCTGCGACCAAGCCGGCGATGTGGGCCATGTCGACCATCAACAGGGCCTTGTTGTCGCGGCAGATTTCGCCGAACCGGGCGAAGTCGATCTCGCGCGGGTAGGCGCTGGCGCCGGCGACGACCAGCTTCGGCTTGTGCTCGCGGGCCAGAGCGGCGACCTGGTCGTAGTCGATGCGCTCGTCGGTCTTGCGGACGCCGTAGCCGACGATCTTGTACCACTTGCCGGAGAAGTTGAGCTTCATGCCGTGCGTGAGGTGCCCGCCGTGGGCGAGGTCCATGGCGAGGATGGTGTCGCCCGGTTCCAGGCAGGCGAAGTAGACGGCCATGTTCGCCTGGGCGCCGGAGTGGGGCTGGACGTTGGCGCGGTCGGCGCCGAACAGCCTGGCGAGCCGTTCGATGGCGAGGCGTTCGACGACGTCGACGAACTCGCAGCCGCCGTAGTAGCGCTTGCCGGGCAGCCCCTCGGCGTACTTGTTGGTGAGGACCGACCCCTGGGCCTGCATGACGGCGGCGCTGGCGTAGTTCTCGGACGCGATCATTTCCAGGCCGTCCTGCTGGCGGCGAGCCTCGTGGGCGATCGCCTGCCAGACTTCGGGATCGGCGCTGCGGAGAAGG
This sequence comes from Planctomycetia bacterium, assembly GCA_043720335.1. Lineage (GTDB taxonomy): Bacteria > Planctomycetota > Planctomycetia > Gemmatales > Gemmataceae > JAYSSW01. The sequence goes on along the minus strand of JAYSSW010000631.1, from coordinate 991 downwards.
TCCATCATCGTTCCTCGCGGAAAGCTCGAAGCGTACGTCGGCACAACGGGGACATTGTAGGGGCCGATCAACGCGACAGCTTGACGCCCAGCACGGCGAGTTCGGCGCGGAGGTCGGTCGTCGGGGCGTAGACGATGCCGTGCCAGCCGTGCTGTTTGGCGATGTCGATGTTCTCCTGCAGGTCGTCGACGAAGACGCACTCGTGCGGCTCGGCGTGGGCGTGCTGCTGGCACGCCTCGTAGAAGCCGGGCAGCGGCTTGCGGACGCCGACCTCGTGCGACAGCACCAGGTGCTGGAAGTGCATGATCGTGTCGGCGAACTGCATGATGTACTGGTTCGAGTGCAGCACGTTCGTGTTGCTCGCCAGCACCAGGCGATAATTCTCGCTCAGCTCCGGGATGATCGAGCAGATCGCCTCGTTCGGCGTGAAGATCTCCACCGCTGCCCGGTGGAGGAAGTCGGCGTCGCAGCGCAGCTTCCACAGCTCGATCAGCTCGGCGAGGAACGCGTCGGGAGTCATCTTCCCGGTTTCGAGGCGGTCCTCCAGGTCCTTGCCGTACAGCGAGTCGAACATCGCATGGCCCGGCGTCTCGGTGTGGGGAGCGAGTTTTTTGAGGGTCTTCCAGTGGTCGAAGAAACCGACGACATTGCCGAAGTCGAAGAGAATGGTCTTGATCATGCGATCCTCGTGAAACGAAACGATCCCGCGAAGTTATCGTCGCGGGATCGTGGGAAAAAGCAAGTCGGGCGAAACCACGTCACTTGCCGAGGATCGGCAGCTTCATGAGGTAGGCGGAGTTGAACTCGGGATTGGGGCGGCCCCGGTTGCCTGCGCCGACGGCGACCGATTTCTCGTCGGGGGCGAGGGCCATGCTGTAGAGGGTGCCGAGCGTGAGCGACTCGCTGGCGAGGAGCTTGCCGGCCTGCCAGTCCCAGACGGCGAGGAAGCCGCCGTTCTTCGGGGCGTCGCCGATGCTGATGAGGTGCTTGC
>JAYSSW010000630.1:0-16542 GCA_043720335.1 Planctomycetia bacterium | reverse complement strand
CATCCGTCTCGCCTGCGGCATCGGCGTAACCTGGCCCCTCACGGGGCACGGCTCGCCTGTGACATTCGTTCATCGTCCGTCGCCCGTCACCTGGATCTCAGGCCGACGGCCCTGCGAGCCTTGCAGCTGCGTCAAGCGGATCTGCGCCGACTCCGCCTGGCGCGAGCCGGGGAACGACTGCACGACGCGCTGCAGGTAGAACTCGGCCCGTGCGACCTGCCCGCGCTTCAGCAGGCTGTCGGCGAGCGCCAAATAGACGCCGCCCAGCCGGTCGGTCATCGTGTCGGCGGCGCCTTGCAGCCATTCCGGGTTGTTCTTGATCTCGGCGATCAGCACCGACGCCTCCTGCCCTTCCGCCAGGTCGCCGTAGCGGCCCACCAACAACTCGCAGCGGTCGAGGCACGGGATGAAGTCGCGCGTCTTGTAGAAGTCCTTGGCCTGGACGATCAGCTCCTTGGCCCGCTTGTTGCGGTGCTCGGCGCGGACCTCCGGGTTCTGCGCGACCTTCGTGATCATGTCGGTCGCGTCCTTCGCCGCAGCGAGGCCGGGGTAGAGCCGCAGCGTTTCGGTGAGCGTCTCCAGGGCTTCGGCGCTCTGGCCCTTGTCGTGCTGCTGCTTGGCGAGCGTGATTCTCTCGGTCGCTTTCGTCTCCAGTTCCTGCACCATCTTCTTGGCCTGGATTTGAACCGGGCGTGTCTTGCCGTCTTCGAGGATCGCCTTGAGCAGCACCGTCGCACGCGGCATGTCGCCCGACTGCATCGCCTTCTGGGCGATCTGCAAGTCGCGCAGCATCCAGTCGGGCGGCGTCAGCGACGCGACCGCCCGGCCCAGCTTCTCCTGGAAAATCTCGGTTTCCTGGTAGCCTTCCATCGTGCCGAGGATGCGCCCTTCGGGACTGGCGACCACGATGGTCGGGTAGACGTTGACGCGCAGCATCTCGCGCAGCTGCACGTCGCGCTCGGCGTCGATCTTGAGCGGAATGAACTTATCGTTCATCGCGGCGATGACGCGCGGATCACGGAAGGTGCTCTCGTCGAGCTTCTTGCACCAGAAGCAGTTGGTGGTGCCGAAGTCGATGACGAGCGGCAACCCCTTGTCGTGCGCCTCCTTGCGGGCGGTGGTGTAGTCGGTGCGCCACTTCACCTCGGTCGCCTTGGCCGGTTCCTGGGCGACGCCGGGGCGCGCGGCAGCGAGGAGAAGCCCCGTCACGAGCAGGTAGTTCCGAAGGACGGATCGTTGAACCATGGTGCTTGCCTCGCTTTCGCGTCGCGGTCACTCCCCGGCGGGCGGAGCTTTCGCGGGCTGTTCGGCTCGTGGATGAGCTTTCTGGTAGCTGTCTTTCAGTCGCTGCGTCGTCACGTGGGTGTAGATCTGCGTCGTCGCGATGCTGCTGTGCCCCAGCAGTTCCTGCACGCTGCGGATGTCGGCGCCGTGGTCGAGGAGGTGCGTGGCGAAACTGTGCCGAAGCGTGTGCGGAGTGGTGCGCGGGTCAAGCCCGGCTTCCGCCAGGTACTTCTCCATCAGCCGGCCGACGCTGCGGCTGGTGAGGCGCGTCCCCCGCTGGTTGAGGAAGACGGCGTCGGCTTCGCGGTTCTTGGTCTGCGAGTTGAGGACGATCCGCCTTGCTTCCAGCCAGGTCTTCAGCGCCGCCAGCGAAGGGCCTCCGAAGAAGGCGAGGCGTTCCTTCTTGCCCTTGCCCCGGATGGTCGCGACGCCGGCGTCGAGGTCGATGTCGTCGAGGTTCAGCCCCGTCAGTTCGCTGACGCGCAGCCCGGCCGAGTAGAGCGTCTCCAGGATCGCCCGGTCGCGCAGGCCGAGCATCGAATCGGGCGGGGGAGTGTTAAGTAACTTGCCGAGCGCGTCCTCGGCCATGAAGTGGGGCAGCTTCTTGTCCTGGCGCGGGCCGCGCAGCCCCTCGGAGGGGTTGGTCGGCACGGCGCCCTGCCGCAGCAGGAAGCGGAACCACGAGCGCACCGCCGCGATCCGCCGCGCCACCGTCGATTTGGCGTAGCCCTTGTCGTGCAGCCAGACCGTGAAGGCGCGGAGGTGACGGCTGTTGATCTGCGCGGGGGAGAGGTTCTGTCCTTCGTACTTCTCGCGGAAGAAGGCGATGAGTTGGTTCAAGTCCTCGCGGTACGACTTGACCGTGAGCGCCGAGGCGTTCTTCTCGAGCGCGAGATGTCTCAGGAAGTCGGCCAAGGCTTCGTCCATCGTCTCTCAAATGCGGCTGTGCGGGGCGGTCTCAGGTTCAGGGGGGGCGGTCGCTTCCTGCTCCTGCGCCTTCCTCGTCAGCACCATGGCGTCGAACCACGACAGGCTCAGGTGCGGGTTCGCCGCCTGGTCGCGGAACGAATCGATCAACTGCGGCCCGCTCGCGTCGTCGTAGAGGAAGACGTAGCGCTCGGCGCCTTTGACCAACGCCAGGACGTTCACTTCGCTCGCCATGGCCGACCTCCTTGCCGCATGGTTCCTTCCCTCTCTATCGGCCGGGACTTGCGTGGAAATTTCGCGAAGGGATCGAATTCGTCCCGGCGAAATTTCGCGGCTTCCGGAGAACCCGCACGGCTTGCCCAGCTTCAGGCGAAATGCATTGTTTGCGTGCCGGATCAATTCAAGTGTCGCAGGTCGTGCAGGCCGATTTCCTCGCGGCACATGAAAGGCTCGCCGAACCCGGCCCCGATGGTCCAGCCCCAATAACGGCCCCGATCGCGCACGTCGTCGAGGAACGTCGGCGTAGCGGCGGGCCTGCCCGTGACGAACTGCGACTCGTAGCAGACGAGCGCTTGCATCTTCTTGTCGTGGTAGTCCGACACGTCCAGCACGAACGACGGCTTCGCATGCAGTCGGAGATGCACGCTGAAGTAGTAAAGGATGCGCTGCGGGAAATGCGGCTCGCCCGGCAGGTCGGTCTTCGACAGCTTCGCCCAGAACCGGGCGGCATCGACGAGCGCGCTCGCCGCGACATGGTCCGGGTGCGCGTCCTCCCAGTAGTGCGACAGGATCACGCGCGGGCGCAACAGCCGCAGCGCTCCGGCGAGCTGGCGGCGCGAATCCAGATCGGCGACGACGGAGCGGTTCGCCAGGCCAAGGTTGCCGCGCCAGTCGAGGCCGAGCAATGAGGTTGATGCGGCGGTCTCGCGCTGGCGGATCTCCAGGCTGCCGTGCGGCGTCGGTTCGCCGCTCGTCAGGTCGAGCACGCCGACGCGGGCGCCCTGCGCTTTCAGCGACAGGATCGCCCCACCGCAGCCCAGCTCGGCGTCGTCAGGGTGGGATGCGACGACGAGGTAGTCCAGCGGGGTGTCGGGGAGGTTCAGCAGGCCGTTCGTCATGGGGTTCGCCATTGTCACCGGGTTGTCAAGATGCGTCTTGATTTCCCTATTTGCGCGGTCTACCATCTCTCCCATCGGCACGAAGGGGGCCGCGCGTGGAATGTTTCAGACCGTTTTTCGAGGCAAGCACGCCATGGTTCGGAAAAAGGCCGCGACCCACCTCCGCATGACCGGCGACCGCGTCGAGCGCCTGCTCCGCCTGGTGCGCCTGCTGGCCGACGAACGCCCCACCCGCGACGCGGTCCTGAAAAAACTCAAGCAGCACCTGCGCGGCTTCTACCGCGACCTCGACGCCCTGCGCGACTCCGGCATCGAGGTCGAGCAGATCGAAGGTCGCTACGAGCTGAAACGCCCCGTCGCCGAAGCCATCGAACGCCTCCCCTTCCCCGATCCCAACCTCACGATCGGCGAAGCCCGGCACCTGGCCAAAGGCCGCACGACGGCGCATCAGAAGATCAAGCAGCAGCTCGGCTCGTTCGCGAAGTGAACGCGAAGCGATTACTAACCCTGAGCGCAAGCGAGGGGATCGCATGACGCCGCGCGATCCCCTCGCTTGCGCTCAGGGTTGGTAGTCGAAGGTGGCGCACCTCCGGTTGTGGCGAATCGGCGGAAACGCTACGATGCGGCCACCTTGATCGCACCCGACACGGAGGTCGCCATGAAAACCGCCATCGTCATTCCCGCCCGATTCGCGTCGAGCCGGCTGCCGGCGAAGCCGCTGCTGCGCGAGACGGGGAAGTATCTCGTCCAGCACGTCTACGAGCGGGCCTGCGAAAGCCGGGCGGCGCACGTCGTCGTCGCGACCGATGACGACCGCATCTTCCGCGCGGTGCAGAGTTTTGGCGGCAATGTCGTGACGACGCGCGAGGACCATCCGAGCGGCACCGACCGGGTCGCCGAGGTGGCGCAGCGGCTCGACGCCGAGATCATCGTCAACCTGCAAGGCGACGAGCCGATGATCGAAGCGGAGACACTCGACCTGTTGGCCGACCTGCTGGCGAACGTTCCCGAATCGGACATGGCGACGCTGGCGACGCCGATCCGCTCGCTGGAGCAGTGGCGCGACCCGAACTGCGTGAAGGTCGTGTGCAACGCGAAGGGGCAGGCGCTCTACTTCAGCCGCAGCCCGATCCCGTTCGTGCGCGATGGCGAGCCGAACTTCACGAATCCCGCGGCGCCGTTCCTGCAACACCTGGGGTTGTACGCCTACCGCCGCGAGTTCCTGCTGGAGCTGGCGAAGCTGCCGCCGGAGCCGTTGGAGCTGTGCGAGAAGCTGGAGCAGCTTCGCGTGCTGGCGCTGGGCCGAAAGATCCAGGTCGGCGTCATCGAGCACGCGGCGCGCGGCGTCGACACCCCGGCCGACTACGAACGCTTCGTGCAGTCGCACCGAATGTCGCAGGCGGGCAGAGCGGCGTGAACCGCCCGGGTTGGCCGACGCACGCCCGTTTCCCGTAGAATAAGCCCACGGAGGTCCTTCGTGGGCTTCCGTTTTTTTGTTGAGGGAATCCGCGTGGCAAAGCACATTTTCGTTACCGGCGGCGTCGTCAGTTCGCTCGGCAAGGGACTCACCTGCGCCTCCATCGGCATGCTGCTGGAGCACCGCGGCCTGCGCGTCCGCCTGCAGAAGTTCGACCCCTACATCAACGTCGACCCCGGCACCATGAGCCCCTTCCAGCACGGCGAGGTCTACGTCCTCGACGACGGCGCCGAGACCGACCTCGACCTCGGCCACTACGAGCGCTTCACCAACGCCCCCCTCAGCCGCAGCTGCAACTTCACCACCGGGAAAATCTACCTTTCGGTCATCCAGAAGGAACGCCAAGGCGACTACCTCGGCAAGACCGTCCAGGTCATCCCCCACGTCACCGACGAGATCAAGGCGGCCGTCAAGCTCCTCGCCACTCCCGACGTCGACGTCGTCATCACCGAGATCGGCGGCACGGTCGGCGACATCGAAGGGCTTCCCTTCCTCGAAGCGATCCGCCAGTTCGCGCTCGACGTGGGCAAGGCGAACGTCCTCTACATCCATCTCACGCTCATCCCCTACCTCAAAGCGGCCGGCGAGATGAAGACCAAGCCGACGCAGCACAGCGTCGAGCGGCTGCGCCAGATCGGCATCCAGCCCGACGTGCTGATCTGCCGCACCGAAAGGCCGATCGCCGCCGAGGACATCGCCAAGATCGCCCTGTTCTGCAACGTTGAATCAAGAGCGGTCATCGAGGAGCGCGACAAGGAGTTCAGCATCTACGAGGTGCCGATCAGCCTGAAGGACAACAAGCTCGACCAGCTCATCGTCGAGAAGCTGAACCTGACAACCGCCCAGCCTCTCGTCATCGACGACTGGCTGCAGCTGCTCCAGCGCATGAAGAACCCGACCCACGAAGTCACCATCGGCGTCATCGGCAAGTACATCAAGCACAACGACGCCTACAAGTCGATCTACGAGTCGCTGGAGCACGCCGGCATCTCGACCTCGTCGCGCGTCAGCGTCCGCAAGATCGAGGCCGAGGAGATCGAACGGGACGGAGCGGAGCGCGTGCTCGGCTCGCTCGACGGCGTCCTCGTCCCCGGCGGCTTCGACTACCGCGGCAGCCAGGGCAAGATCGAGGCGATCCGCTACGCCCGCGAGCGCAAGATCCCGTTCTTCGGTATCTGCCTCGGCCTGCAATGCGCGGTCATCGAGTTCGCCCGCAACGTCGTCGGGCTGGACGACGCCAACAGCACCGAGTTCGACCACGCCTGCCGGCATCCTGTGGTGTGCATGCTCGACGAGCAGTTCTCGATGACGGCCAAGGGCGGCACGATGCGGCTCGGCGCCTACCCGTGCCACCTCGTCGAAGGCAGCCTCGCCCACCAGGCGTACCAGAGCCCGAACATCGAGGAACGCCACCGCCACCGCTTCGAGTTCAACAACCTCTACCGCGAGCAGTTCGCCCAGCACGGGCTGACCGTCACCGGCGCCAGCCCGAACGGCAAGCTCGTCGAGATCATCGAGCTGCGCGACCACCCGTGGTTCCTGGCCGTGCAGTGCCATCCGGAGTTCAAGTCGAAGCCGACCAAGGCCCACCCGCTGTTCGCCGGCTTCATCCAGGCGGCCACGCAGCGCCGCGAGGCGAAGAAGGCGGCGCGACCGTAGCGCTGCAACGGCGTGGGGCACGATTCCATCGTGCCCTGGCGCTTCAGGCACGATCCAATCGTGCCCCACGGATTCACGTTCCGGGCCGCGCGAGGCATCGCCCTTCTCCTTGAACCATCGGCGTCGCCATGAGTGTTCTCCATCTCGCAAGCGACGTTCGCAGCCTGGCGGCCAAGTTGGCCGAGGCGATCGAGCTGCAGGCCCGCGAAGGCGACCCGTTCGCCCCGGTGCAGGTCGTCGTGCCCAACCGCTACCAGCGCAAATGGCTGCGGCTGTGGCTCGCGCGCCAGCTCGGCGTCGCCATCAACCTGCAGTTCCAACTCCTCGACGACGCCCTTTGGCCGCTGCTCCGCCAGCTCGATCCGCGCAAGCATCCATCGCCGCCGGAGAACCTCGACGAGAACGCCTACCGCCTGCTGGTGCTGTCGGTGCTGCTGCAAGAGGACGACGCGGCCCTGCTTCCCTTGCAGCGCTACCTGCAGATGCAGTCGCCGACGCTGTCGCGGCTGACCTGCCGCCGGGCCTGGCATCTCGCTGATCGGCTCGGCACGCTGCTGCAGGAGTACGAGTTCCATCGCCAGGACCAGCTCATCCAGCCTTGGCTGCACGGCGAGTCCCCGCTCGCGGCGGCAGGCCCGTTCCACGCCATGATGGAGCGCGCCCAGCGCACGCTGTTCCAGCATCTCGCGATGCCGAAGACGGGGCGCAGGGCAAGGCTGAACCGCAACAGCAAGCGCCGCTTCGAGACGCTCCCGCAGTATTTCCTTGAACTGGAACCGCTGGAGCCGACAACGACCGACCCGACGACGACCGTGCATTTCTTCGGCTTCACGCAGGTGTCGGCGCTGCACACGCGCGTCCTCGCCTGGCTGGGCCGCAGCCTGGACGTGAGGCTCTACCATCTCAACGTGCTCGCCGACCGCGTCAAGGAGGAGATCCGGCCGCACACCTTGCAGGACATCGCCAAGGCGCTGGCCGCCGGCCCGGACGAGGAGACCCGCGCCGACCGCAGCATGAGGCTGATCCGCCAATGGGGCAAGGCGGGCATCGAATCGCTCGGCCTGGTCGGCGCGCTGGGATTTGAAGCGAGCGTGCTGCCGCCGTTCGTGCCCGCCAAGGTCGGCAAGCGCACGGCCCGGCAGTCGCGCAAGTCCCCCGTTCGCGGCGACACCGTGTTGTCGCGCCTTCAGGACCAGTTGCTCGGCAGGCAAGCGCCCACGTCGCGTATTTCGCAGGACACGTCGCTGCAGATCGTCGGCTGCGCCGGCCCCCATCGCGAAGCCGAGGCGGTCTACAACAGCATCCTGCACAACCTGCGCGAGCAGCCCCATCTGCGCCAGACCGACATCGCCGTGCTGGTCGCCGACATGGCGAAGTACCGCCCTGCCTTGCAAGCGGTCTTCGAGCGGCCGCCGCTGCGGCTGCAGTACAACCTCGTCGACTTCAACGCCGCCGGCCTCAGCACGTTCGGGCAGGCGGTCGTCGGCATGCTCGATCTCGTGCTCGAGTCGTTCTCGCGCACGCGCGTCTTCGAGGTGCTGCTGAACCCGTGCTTCCTCGCCCGGCTCGGCGTCGACCGCGCGACGGCGGCCGCCTGGCTCGGCTGGGCCGAGAACCTCGGCATCTGCCAGGGCTGGGACGCCGCCGAGAAGCAGGAGCAGGGCTACCCGCGCTCGCCGTTCTACGCCTGGCGCCTCGGCCTGCAGCGCCTGCGGCTCGGCCGGTTCATGGAGGTCGTCGGCGACGACGGCGACGAGCCGGCCCCGCGCTTCGGCCACGTCATCCCGTTCGCCGACATTGACAGCACCGACCGCGCGCAGCTCGACGCCTTCTGCCGCGCGGTGGAAGGGCTGCTGCCGACGCTAGCCCGGCTGCGCTCGATGCAGGGGACCGGGCGCCTCTGGTCGCGCGAGCTGTTGCGGCTGGTGCAGGAGTTCCTGGCCGTGCCGGACGACCGCCGCGAGGAGGAGCAGGTCCGCGCCGCGCTGCTGTCGTCGTTCGAGCGGCTGGAACTGTGGGACCACCTGCACGGCCGAGGCGAGAAGCCGCAGGGCCTGCCACTCGCGCTGGTGCGCGAGTACGTGTGCAGCCAGCTCGTCGATCTTGAAGGAAGCAAGGGGGAGTTCCTCGTCGGCGGCGTGACGATCGCCGAGCTGCAGCCGATGCGGCCGGTTCCGTTCGCCATCGTCTACGTCGTCGGCCTCAGCGAAGACCTGTTCCCCGGCAGCAACCAGCTCTCGACGTTCGACCTGCGCGGCCCCTTCCGCCAGCCCGGAGACATCCGCCCAGCCGATGATCGGCAGTACCAGTTTCTCGAAGCCGTGCTGGCGGCGCAGCAAAAGCTGTACCTGATCCACAACAACCTCGATGTTCAGAAGGACCAACCGCTGCTGCCGGCGGTGCCGCTCCAGCAACTGCAGCGCTACCTGGGCCAGAACGTCGTGCGCGGCGAGTTCCAGGCGGTCGCGATGCCGCTGCACAGCACCGACGAGCGCTACTTCCGCGACGATCAACAGCCGGCCTGGCAGGACGTGCTGGTGCAGTACCGCGACGCCGACCGCTACCTGGCGTTCGTCACCGCCCAGAAGGAGCAGCGGCTCGACCTCGACCTGAACCAGCGCGTCGAACTGGAGGAGAAGCGGCAGCAGATGCAGGCCGACTTCGCCATCGTCGCCGACCCAGCCACGCCGGTCCCAGTGACGACGACGGTGACGCTGTACGAGCTGCAGCGATTCCTGCGGTTTCCGGCTCAGGAGTCGATGCGGCGGCATCTGCATGTCAGCGACGACGACGAGCAGTCGGCCGAGGAGGACGAACCGCTCGTCACGCCGTCCGACGCCGCGTTCCGGCTGCTGCGGCAGACGCTCCAACAGCTCGTGATGCAGGCGGGCGTGCAGGGCGCCGACCACGCGCTGGCGACCTGGCAGGACCGCTTCGCCGCGACCTACACCGACTCGCGGCTGCGCAGCCAGGTGCCGGAAGAGGCGTTTGGCGAGATCGACCAGGCGGCGCTGCAGCGCGACTTGACCGAGCGCATCCAGGGCCAAGGGCAGCTCGAAGCCTTCCTGCGGCAACAGGCGCCGCTCACGTTCTGCGGCCCCGTGCTGCTCGGCGAAAGCTCCGTCCCGCTCGGCGCCAGGCTGCGCTTCCCCGCCCTGCGACTTCGCCCCGGCCGCGAACTGCCCGCCGTCGCCCCGCAAGAGATCCGCGTCGTCGGCTCGACGAACTTCGCCTGGCACAGCGAACGCGTTTGGCAGGTGCTCGTCGTGTCGCAGTCGAAGAAGATCGACGCCCGCGAAGTCGCTCCGGCGATGTTCGAGCCGGTGCTGCTCTATCTCGCGATGCTCGCTTGCGACGAACCGGGCGGTGACGGCGTTTCGCCGCGAAAATGGCTGGCTCAGCGCGACTTCGTCTTGTCGGTCGCCCATCGCGAGGGGATCGCGACCTGGACCTATCCGGCCGGCTCGATCATGCCGACGGCGGCGACCGAGTACTTCACACAGTTGACGGCCGACTTCCTCGACCCGACGCGGTTCGACCTGCTGCCTTTCGACATCCTCGGCAAGACGCTGGAGATGAAGCGGGCGTACCAGTCCGACACCGACGTGAACCTGCTGCCGGTCGCCTACCAGCAGTTGATCGAGGACGCGCTCGCGGAGGAGCGCGACAACACGTTCAACGGCCTGAAGATCCCGCTGCTGGTCGACATGGTGCAGGCCCAGGTCCCCGCCGACGCACTGCAGCGCGTGCGCCGCTGGTACCGCCTCATGGACCAAGGCCCCGCCCGCGTCCGCCAGCAGATGGCCGCCGGGGGCCGCGCCCCCCGCCGCGCGAAACCATGAGGTTCACGGCGATCCTCTTGAGTGCGACGGCATCCTTCGCGTAGACTGGTGGCATTGCTTCGCATCGTTCCTCGCTTGGAAGAATGTCCCATGACCGCGCTGGCTTTGAAGAAGACGCCGAAGATCGCCACGCTGGCCGACCTCGTCGACAAGCTCGGCGGCATCCCGCTCGACCGCATCCGCGCGGATCCAAACCCTGGCGAAGCCACGGAAGCTGACGTAATCCGCCTCATGGACGGTGACGACAAGCATCTTTGTGAACTCATTGACGGTGTGCTGGTGGAGAAAGCGATGGGTAACAACGAATCGCTGCTGGCGGGCCTTATTATTCATTTTCTGTGGGATTACTTGAGAGCGAACAAGCTCGGCGCAGTCTTCGGCGAAGCGGGATATGTTCGAATCCGTGTCGGCAGGATTCGCATTCCCGACGTCAGTTTCGTGCCCTGGGGCCACCTCAAGAAAAACGAACTGAAGGAGAAACGGATCATCGACGCGGTTCCGACGCTTGCGGTCGAAGTGCTGAGCGAGAGCAACACCCGCAAGGAAATGGAAGACAAGCTCGACGACTACTTCCACGCAGGCGTGAAACTCGTCTGGTATGTCGATCCCGACACGGAAACGGTCGATGTCTACACGTCGCGCAAGCGGAAGCGCACGTTGGACGTGACCCAATCGCTTGACGGTGGAAAAGTCCTTCCGGGGTTCTCTTTGCCGATCCGCGAACTGTTCGAGACCGCCGAACCACCCGAAGAACCGAAAGAGTAGACCATGCTGCGCAAAATCCTGTTCATGTCGTTGCTGCTGCTCCTGTTCCCCGGGCAGGTGTTCGCTGGCGACAATACGCTCGGCGCGAAAGTGCTGCCGCTCGTCAAGGCGCACCGGGGGCGGGTCGCGGTGGCGATCAAGCATCTCGGGACCGGCGAGACGTTCCTGCACGGCGCCGACGACGAGATGCCGACCGCGAGCCTCATCAAGTTCCCGGTGATGATCGAGGTGTACCAGCAGGTGATGGAGGGGAAGGTCAAGCTCTCCGACATGGTCACGCTGCGCGACGCGGACAAGGTGCCGGGCGCGGGCATCCTCACCTACCACTTCAGCGAAGGCGCCACCTTCCCGCTGCGCGACGCGGTGCGGCTCATGATCGTCTACTCCGACAACACCGCCACCAACCTCGTCCTCGACAAGATCGGCATCGCGTCGACGGGTCAGCGCATGCAGGCGTGGGGCTTCCCGAGGACGAGCATCAATGCCAAGGTCTTCAAGGGGAGCACCACGTCCATCGACAAGAACCGCACCAAGAAGTTCGGCCTTGGCTCGACCAGCGCCAACGAGATGGTAAAGCTGTTCGAGAAGCTGCACCACGGCGAGCTGGTGAGCAAGGACGCGTGCAAGGAGATGGTCGGCCATCTCAAGAAGTGCGACGACAAGACGAAGCTGAAGCGGTTCCTGCCGGAGAAGATCGAGGTCGCGCACAAGACCGGCTCGGTCAGCGACGTGAAGACCGACGCGGGCATCCTCTACCTGCCGGGCGGCCCCGTGGCGATCTGCGTGCTGACGGCGGACAACGAGGACAAGGCGTTCCGCGACGACAACTCCGCCAACGTGCTGATCGGCCGCATCGCCCAGGAGACGCAACGGCACTTCGAGATGAAAGCGAAACAGTGATCGTCACACGCGGAAGATCACGTCCTCGGTCTTGAAGCGGACCTTGGGGGTGACGGCGTTCTTGTCGTCGGAGGCGCGGTAGCCGGCGGGGCAGACGACGCAGGTGGCGTAGCCGTCCTTGGCGATGCCGAGAACCTCATCGTACTTGGCCGGCTCGACGCCCTCCATCGGGCAAGTGTCGACGCCGAGAAGGGCGGCGGCGGTCATGAAGTTGCCCAGCGCGATGTAGACCTGCCGGGCCGCCCATTCGTTGATGTCGAACGGCGGGTTGGTCAGGCTGCCGACCATCATCTTGCGGAAGCCCGCCAGCGCCTCGAACGGCACGCCGCGCACCTCGGCGATACGGTGCAGGTAGCGGTCGATGTCCGGCTCGCTCAGGTTCTTGCGGATCGCCATCACCACCGTGTGCGACGCGTCCTTCGGCTGGTGCTGCCCCCACGAGATCGCCGGCAGCTTCGCCTTCACCTCCGGGCTGGTCACGACGTAGAACCGCCACGGCTGCAGGCCGAACGACGACGGCGTCAGCACCAGCGCCTGCTCCAGCACGTGCCAATCGTCGGCGGGGATCGTTTTCGCCGGGTCGAACTTCTTGACTGCGTAGCGCCACTGGAGCTGCTTGAGCAGCGTCGCGTTCGGGATCGGGTGCATGCGAGATTCCCTGCGATGCTTCCTTGGTTCCGGGACGTGGAGTACCGTCATGATAGGCGACGGGCCGCCCGAAATGCAACCTCGCGGAATTCGCCGGGAATAGCAGTGGAAACGCGCCGCGGGGAAGCTAAGATTTCCCGCGGACGACACGCGACCGCAACTCTCCGCGAGGCTTCACCAATGGCGAAACCGCTGAACATCGGCATGATCGGCTACGGCTTCATGGGCCGGGCCCACTCCAACGGCTACCGCCGCGTCGGCAACTTCTTCAACCTCGCCTACGAGCCGGTGCTCAAGGCCGCCTGCGCCCGCGACAAGGACAAGCTGAAGGCCTTCGCCGACCAGTGGGGCTACGAGTCGACCGAGACCGACTGGCGAAAAATCATCGAGCGCAAGGACATCGACTGCGTCGACATCTGCGTGCCGAACAACCTCCACTACGAGATCTCGCTCGCCGCTGCCGCCGCCGGCAAGATGATCCTGTGCGAGAAGCCGCTGTCGATGAATGCGCCGGAAGGCCTGAAGATGGTCGAGGCGGTCGAGAAGGCCAAAGTCCCGAACATGGTCTGGTACAACTACCGCCGTGTCCCCGCCGTGATGCTCGCCAAGAAGCTGATCGAGGAAGGCCGGCTCGGCAAGATCTTCCACTACCGCGCCAACTTCCTGCAGGACTGGACCATCTCCGCCGAACTGCCCCAGGGAGGCGCCGGCCTCTGGCGCCTCGACGCCGCAGCGTCAGGATCCGGCGTCAGTGGCGACCTGCTCGCCCACTGCATCGACACCGCCCTCTGGCTCAACGGCAAGATCGCCGACGTCTCCGCCATGACCGAGACCTTCATCAAGGAACGCAAGCACACCCTCACCGGCAAGGTCGAGAAGGTCGAGATCGACGACGCCTGCGCCTTCCTCTGCCACTTCCAGAACGGCTCGCTCGGCCTCTTCGAATCGACCCGCTACGCCCGGGGCCACAAGGCCCTCTACACCTTCGAGGTCAACGGCGAGAACGCGTCGCTCAAGTGGGACCTGCACGACCTGCACCGACTCGAATACTTCGACCACCGCGACGAAGGCAAGCTGCGCGGCTGGCGCTCCATCCACGTCACCGACAACGGCGGCGAGCACCCCTACATGGACAAGTGGTGGGTTCCCGGCCTGCAGATCGGCTACGAGCACTCCTTCGTCCACCATGTCGCCGACTTCCTCGAAGGCCTGGCCACCGGCGTCCCCGCCCAGCCGACCTTCCGCGAAGCCTACGAGACGCAGCTCGTCCTCGACGCCGTCCTCGACTCCGCCAAGGGCCGCCAGTGGCAGGCGGTGAAGTAGGACGACGCGACGTGGCGGCGACGGGTTCGTCGATGGACCCGTCGCTCCAGTTCCTGCGCCTCAAAGCGAACCGGCGCCTCTTGGAAAGCGTCGTCCCTTCGCGTAGAATTGCCCCTGTGCTGTCATGTCCCCGTAGCTCAATTGGATAGAGCGTCGGCCTCCGAAGCCGAAGGTTACAGGTTCGAACCCTGTCGGGGATATTGAACATAACCCGTTTGCCGAATTCAAGTTAAGATTACCTGTCCTCGTTGGACAGTGCGGCCAAAAAACCCAGCATTGCGCGGAATCTTCCGCGCGGAAAGGGTAGGCTGCATGTCCGCTCGTCAAAAAACCCGCGTCCCGACCTATCGCCTGCACAAGCAATCCGGCAAAGCCGTGGTCACGCTCCCGGATGGGAACGGCGGTCGCCGCGACGTGCTGCTGGGCAAGCACGGCACCAAAGAGTCGAAGGCCGAGTACCGACGCGTCGTCCTCGAATGGGAAACCAGCAACCGGCAACTTCCCTCTTCCAAGCCCACTGACATCACGATCACGGAGTTGATTGACCGCTATTGGCAACACTGCAAGACGTACTATCGTCGCATTGACGGTTCGGAGACCAAAGAGGTCTCGTGCATGATGTACAGCCTGCGGCCGCTGAACAACCTGCACGGTAAGACGCTTGTGCAGGAGTTCGGCCCGACTGCGCTGAAGGCGGTTCGCGAGCTGCTGGTTCGTGGATACCTCCATCCGAAGCACGGTCCCCAGGAAGCCTTGTGCCGCAGCGAGGTCAACAAGCGCATCAAGCGCATCCGCCGGATGATGAAATGGGGGCTGGAGAACGAAATCGTCCCCGCTGGCGTGCTTGTGTCGCTGCAATCCATCGCTCCGCTCAAGCGAGGTCGCACCGAGGCATACGACGCTCCGCCCGTGAAGCCCGTGGCTCGCGCCGTCGTGGAGGACACGCTGCCACTACTGCGTCCGACCATGCAGGACATGGTGATGTTGCAGCTGGAAACCGGCATGCGGCCAGGGGAATTGGTGACGATGCGGGCGTGCGACATCGACATGAGCGGCACGGCCTGGCTTTATCGCCCGCCGCAGCACAAGACGCTGCATCATGGGCATGATCGTGTCATCGCCATCGGTCCAAAGGGGCAGGAGATCATCAAGCGGCATCTCTCGATGAACTTGGAGTCGCCACTCTTCAGCCCTCAGAAGCTGATGGAGGAACGCGCCGCAGCGATGCGGGCAAAGCGCAAGACGCCCGTGCAGCCCAGCCAGCAGGACCGCCGCAAGAAGCACCCGAAAAAACAGCGGGGCAAGCAGTACACCGTGCAGAGCTATGGCAAGGGCATCGCGGTGGCGCTCAAGAGGCACAACAAGGGGAAGCCTCAGTCCGAACACATCCCGCACTGGCACCCCAACCAGTTGCGCCACCTTCGGGCGCTCGAATTGAAGAGGCAACTTGGCCTCGACGTTGCCCGCGCCGTCCTGGGTCATCGGGAGCCGAGCATCACCGAGCACTATGCGGGCGTTGATACAGAGACCGCAGCGGAAGCGATGGGCAAGGTCGGGTAACGCTTCCAATTTTGCAGGCCGTGAGGGGGGAGCAGATTGCTCCTCCCTTTGTCGTCATGGGCATCGACCATTGTTCTCGACCTGGCAAACCAGCAGCGTTTGCCCGGATTCGTGCCAGCGCGCCCCCCGTGGTAAAATCGCATCGTGCAGGCCACAAGAAAAAAACTTCAGGCCATCCCTTCGAGGCGGCGCATGGAAAGTTCAAATCCGTTACCCAAGACGCTGCCCGGCGCGGTCTGCGAGCAGTGGCGGACCTGCGGGAAGAAGAGATGCCGCTGCGCCAACGGCCAGCCGCACGGACCATACTACTACCGCTTTTTCCGCGTGAACGGCAGGCTCCGCAAGGAATACGTCCCCCGGCACGTCGTCGCCGAAACCCGCGCCAAGTGCCAAGCACGGCGAGACAACCGCCTGGAAAACCGCCTCTGGATTGCCTTGGCCCAGGAAATCATCCGCCGATCCCTGAAAGAAGGTGCAGCATGAACGAACCGACCCCGCGACCTGCCAACGAGGCGATCCCCCTTGCGTGCGCGATGGCGAAGAACGCCGGCCAGCTCGCCGCGTACTTCCTTCAGCACTTCAAGCTCTCGCCAGCGGAAGCGCTCGCCAAACTTAAAGAAGGGGGCGACACCTACGCGGCCTCGATCATGGGACGTGCGCCCGATCAAGTCTCGTGGTGCGACCTCGAATTCCTGGCCGAACGCGACGACGCGGCCGCGCTGCGTCGCTGGGATGATGTCAAGCAGGCGGCCCGGGACGAACTGGCAAGCGGGCAGCGGGCAGCCCAAGCCGTGGAGTTCGCTTCGGATACTCCGTGGGGACGGGCGCGGTTCCTCGCCGTTCGCAGCGAACTGGCGGAGCAGTACTACCCGCAGAACGGCATGGAACGCCAACTCATCGACACGATAGCCCAGGCGCAAACCTCGATGCAGTTCTGGTTCGAGCGCATGATGTCGCGGGCGAACTTGCAGCGGGTTGGCGACAAGAAGCTCAAGGAACTCGGCTACGAGCAACCGCCCCGCATCGACGACACCGAGGC
>JAYSSW010000629.1:0-3642 GCA_043720335.1 Planctomycetia bacterium | reverse complement strand
AGTGGCGGCCGCTTCGCCTTCCCCGTAGAACACGTCATGGACAGACGCTCAGGCGATCTCGGCCCATGCTGCTGACCGGAACCCATCCCCGTACCCTTGACGACAAGAAGCGGCTCACGCTTCCGAAACGGGTGCGGGAAATGCTGGGCGACGCGGCGCAGCTCTTCGTCACGCCAGGACCGGATCAATGCCTGTGGGTTTTCACCACGGATGAATTGGAACGATTGTCGGCACGCCTCGACCAGACCCCGGCCACCGATGCCGAGGCGCGGGTGTTTCGTCGGCTTTTCTTCGCCCAGATGGAAGCCGTCGATCTCGACAAGGCGGGCCGGGCGCTGATCCCGGATCGGCTCATCCAGTTCGCCAAACTGAAGCACGAAGTCATACTGCTCGGCGTGCGCGACCACCTGGAACTGTGGGACTCCGAGCGCTGGCAGGCTTTCCTCCAACAACACGGTCCTCAGTTCGATTCGGTCGCCGAGAAGGCCTTCCAGAACCAGTGAATCAACCGCCCGGCGCCAGCGGCCGTCGGGCGGGTCCGCATTGCAAGCAGTCGCTGACACCGACGAGGGGCTGTCGAGGTTGGTTCTCATGAGCAGATGAGTTCCTCCGAAGCTTTGAGCGATCCCCAAAACCGTCAAAGTTTTTCGACAGCCCCTTGAAACTCACCCGGCGCGGCTCAAGTTTTCGTCTCGAAGTGCCGACGCGCGGTTAACCTTGAAGCGTGGGAGAGAAGGACCTTGCCTTCCTCCCACGCTTTTTTTGTTGAGGGCGATCTGTTGTCGGTCCATGTTTCGGTGCTGCCGGCGGAAGTGCTGCATTTGCTCGATCCGCAGCCGGGCCAGGTCGTCGTCGACGCCACCGTCGGCGCGGGCGGGCACACGCGCCTGTTGCTCGACAAACTCGGCCCCACCGGCAGGGTCATCGCGATCGACCAGGACCCGACGATGCTGGAAATCGCCCGCGCCAACGTGCCGGACGAGCGCGTGACGTGGGTGCATCGCAATTTCGAGGATCTGCCGGAGGCGCTGCGCGAGTTGGACCTCGACCATGTCGATGCGATCCTCGCCGACATCGGGTTTTGTTCCGATCAGCTTTTCGACCCTGCGCGCGGCCTCAGCTTCCAGAGGGAAGGCCCGCTCGACATGCGACTTGATACTACGCGCGGCGAGCCGGCCAGCTCGATGCTTCGACGCATGTCCGAGCGCGATCTTGCCGATGTTTTCTGGCAGTTCGGCGAGGAGCGCCACAGCCGCCGCGTCGCCAAAAAGATCGTGGAAACCAGGAAGGCCGCGCCGATCACGACGACGACGCAGCTTGCGGACCTGGTGCGCAGCTGCGTTCCCCGCTTCAAAGGCCATTCGCACAGCATCGACCCGGCGACCCGCGTGTTCCAGGCGCTTCGCATCGCCGTCAACGATGAACTGGGCGCTCTGGAAAGATTCCTCCAGGCCGCCCCCGAATGCCTGAAGCTGGGCGGGCGGCTCGCGATCATCAGCTTCCACTCGCTGGAGGATCGGCTGGTGAAACAGGCCTTTCGCAAATCGCCGGGATTGGTTAAAGAGCTGACGCGCAAGCCGCTGCAAGCGAGCGACGAGGAGACCCGGAACAACCCTCGTGCTCGCAGCGCCAAGCTGCGTGGCGCCATCCGCAGCAGCGAACGCGACGCTTGACCGCGTCGAACCGCTGTCGGCGATCCGCCCCTCAGCCCGAATTCTGGAGAAGAGGCAAATCCCATGACGCGCGAAACCAAGGTCGGACTCGTCGTGGTCGGCTCATTCCTGACCCTCGTCGGCGTGGTCGTGTCGCAGAAGCTGCGCCCCGCCGCCGACGCGAGTGACGGCAAGGACGAGAAGATCGTCCAGGTGTCGCCAAAGAAGGACAATCCGCCAGCGAACGACGCCAAGCCGAAGATTCTCCCCGCGTCGCTGCTGGAACCGGGCGACAACAAGCAGTCGCCGACGCCGCCTCCCGCTCCCGTTCCGGCGACGAATCCCGATTCGCTCGCGAACCTGCCTGGGCTGAACCCGGACGTGAAGCAGCCGCTGAACAACGTGATCCAGCAGGGGCAGGGCTTCGTCAACCAGCAAACGCAGAACGGACAGACGTTGGCCGACCAGGTGAACCAGCAGGCGAAGGAGCTTCAAGAAAAGATGAAGCTGCAGAACCAGCAGACGGCGCAGAGCCTGGAGCAGAAGGGCAAGGACCTCTTCAATCCGGTCCTTCCGCCGCTCAACCCGCCGACGACGCAGGGCAACAACCCGAATCCGTTCGCGCTGCCGCCGCTCGCGATGAACAACAATCCGCCGGTCCCCGCGCCGATCACCCCGCTGACGAATCCAGGACTGGGGACGCTGCCGCCGGTCGCGCCCTTGCCGCCTCTCGCCGGACTGCCTGGCATCGAGGAGAAGAAGGGGGACGGTCTGCCTCCGCTGTCGCCGCCGACGTTCGGATCGTTGGACAAGACGTATCTGCCCCCCGTCGCGCCACTGACTCCGGTCGGCGTGCCCTACCAGAACAAGGACGGCATGCTGCCGCTTCCGCCGCTGGCACCGCCGTTGCCGGAGCAGAAGGGCCTCAACCCGGCGCCCGGCCTGCCCGGCATCGACCCGCTCCCGGTCGCGCCGCTGCCAGGTCTGAACCCGCCGCCGGTCGCGCCGCTGCCAGGTCTGAACCCGCCGCAGCCTGAGCCGAACAACGCGCTGCCGCCGATCCAGAACCCGGTGCCGCTGGCTCCGCCGATCCCGATCACGAACCGCACCGACCTGCCGCCGATCAACACGCAGCCGACGCAGGGCGTCCAGCCGATCCCCAACAGCCCCGTGACCATCAACATGGACCCCAGCCGCATCCCTGTCATCGGCGGCCAAACCGACCGCACGCTGACGCCGCAGAACTTCACGAAGCCCGCCGGGCAGGTGACGAGCCAGCAGACGAAGATCGAGACGGTCAGGCAGGGCGGCGAATCGTGGGAAGCGCTCAGCCAGGGCTTCTACGGCACCGACCGCTACGCCCAGGCGCTGCGTTCGTACAACCGCGACCAGGCGCCGTTGATGTCGGGGCTGGGCAACCAGTTCGCAGGCGCCACGCAGTTCCTGTCGCCCGGCCAGCGCGTCATCATCCCTTCGACGAACGATCTCGAAACCGGCTACCGCAGCCAGATCAGCGGAGCGGTTGCGCAGGTGCAGGCTCCCGCCCCGCGTCCCGGTGGCGGCCTGCTCGGCCAGCCGACACCGCTCACGCCTGTCGGTGGCAGCAGCGGAAACACAGCGCCGACCGCCGACCGCGTCGCGATGTACCGCGTTCCGGCTGGCGGCAAGATGATCCAGGAGATCGCCCGCGAACAGCTCGGCGACCGCACCCTCTGGACCGAGATCTACCGCCTCAACCCGAACTACCCGCCGCAGCAGCCGATCCCCGGCGATGTGACCATCCGCATCCCGGCACGGTGAGTGGTTCGCCATTCAGCCGATTCGTCGAATTCCTGAGCCCGAAGCGCCAAGCGAGGCCGTCACGCGCCGCGACGAAATGCGCGGCGTTTCCCGTTGGCCGATGCGCCAGCGAGCAGAGGCTCGCGCTGCGCGAGTCGCCGGCCCCTTGATTTCGCGTCGTCGCGCGGTGCGGCCTCGCTGGCGCTTCGGG
>JAYSSW010000628.1:0-1602 GCA_043720335.1 Planctomycetia bacterium | reverse complement strand
CCAAGCACTACGGCAAGAAGGAAGTCCTCAAGGACATCAACCTGAACTTCTACCCCGGTGCGAAGATCGGCGTCCTCGGCAGCAACGGCGCGGGCAAGTCCACGCTGCTGAAGATCATGGCCGGCGAGGACAAGGAGTTCATGGGCGAGGCGTGGGCCGACAAGGGCGCGACCGTCGGGTACGTCCCGCAGGAGCCGCACCTCACGGCCGGCAAGACCGTACTGGAGAACATCGAAGAGGCCGTGTCGCCGATCCGCGCCCTGCTCAAGAGGGCGGAGGAAATCGGCGACGCGATGGGCGACCCGGAGTGCGACTTCGAGAAGCTGTCCGACCAGATGGAGAAGGTGCAGGCGCGGATCGACGCGGCGGACGCCTACAACCTGGACCGCACGCTCGAACTCGCCATGGACGCGATGCGCCTCCCGCCGCCGGACGCGCCCGTCGAGCGGCTGTCGGGCGGCGAGCGCCGGCGCGTCGCGCTGTGCAAGACGCTGCTGCAACGGCACGACTTGCTGCTTCTGGATGAACCGACGAACCACCTCGACGCCGAGAGCGTGGAGTGGCTCGAACACCACCTCGCGGCGTACCCCGGCGCGGTCGTCGCCGTCACCCACGATCGGTACTTTCTGGACAACGTCGCCAAATGGATTCTGGAACTCGACCGCGGCCGCGGCTACCCGTGGTCCGGAAACTACTCGGGGTGGCTGGACCAGAAGCGCCGCCGACTACAAGTGGAAGAGAAGCAGGAGAGCGCCCGCCAGAAGGCGCTCGAACGCGAACTGGAGTGGGCGAGGAGCTCGCCGCGCGCCCGCATGGCGAAGAGCAAGGCGCGCCTCGCGGCGATCGACAAGCTTCAAGAGCAGGTGATCGACGAGGACGAGAAGGAGCTGACGATCCAGATCCCGCCCGGCCCGCCGCTCGGCGACCTCGTGGTGCGGGCCGAGGGCGTGAGCAAAGCCTACGGCGACAACGTGCTGTTCGACGACCTGACGTTCAACCTGCCGAAGGGCGGGATCGTCGGCATCATCGGGCCGAACGGCGCGGGCAAGACGACGCTGTTCAAGATGATCGTCGGGCAGGAGCAGCCGAACGGCGGCAAACTGACGATCGGGCCGACCGTGCAGGCGGCGCACGTCGACCAGAACCGCGACGCGCTGGTGGCGACGAACAGCGTGTTCGAGGAGATCACCGGCGGCACCGACTACATCATGCTGGGCAAGCAGAAGGTCGCCAGCCGCGGCTACTGCGCCCGCTTCAACTTCAAGGGGCCGGACCAGCAGAAGCTCGTCGGCAGTTGCTCCGGCGGCGAGCGGAACCGGATTCACCTGGCGAAGCTGTTGCGCAGCAACGGCAACTTGCTGTTACTGGACGAGCCGACGAACGACCTGGACGTGGACACGCTGCGGGCGCTCGAAGAGGCGCTGATTAACTTCGGTGGCTGTGCGGTGGTGATTAGTCACGATCGGTGGTTCCTGGACCGCATCGCCACGCACATTCTGGCGTTCGAGGGCGACGGCAAGGTGGTGTGGTGCGAGGGCAACTTCGGCGTGTACGAGGAGCAGCGCCGGGCGAGGTTGGGGGCCGCCGCCGACCTGCCGAGCA
>JAYSSW010000627.1:0-7648 GCA_043720335.1 Planctomycetia bacterium | reverse complement strand
GCGCCGACGATGGGTTTCGTCGGCGCGGCGGCTACGTCATTGTACCGGGGAAGCGCGGGCTGTTGCTTCCCCGTTTAGCGCCCGCAGAAAAAGGGCGTGCATGCGATTCATCCGCTTGTCAATCTCCTAACCCTGAATCGTGGGATTCTCGTCCCGCCGGGCCTTGCGGGCGCTAAACGGGGAGAGAATCGCCCACAACCGTGTCAGTGATCAGGGCCTCCATTGGTCTTGTGCGCCTTCCAAAACGTCTGCACCAGCACGGCGCCGGGGGGCAGCCGGTCGGCGTTGACCAGGACGACGCCGTAGTCGCGCACCACGAAACGGCAGTTGAACTCGTCCTCGAACCACTGCAGGATCGCTCCCAGCTCGACCGCTTCCTTGAAGTCGACCGTCGCAGTCTGCGCGGGCAGCTTGCCCGACACGGTGAGGTTGATCCCTTTCATGAGGTCGCGAATCTGCTCGACCACATCGTTGCACTCCAGGTTCATTGCTTTCAGGCGGACCAGATGGTTGAGGCTTTTGGACAGTTTCTCGGTCTGGCTGCCCGACGTGATCGCTTCCCGCGCGGCCTGCAACTGCCATTCCGCCAACTTGTCCTGTTCCAAGCGAAGCTGGACCTCCTTGCCGGTGTTGAAGTCCCAGACTCGCACGCCAGAACCGTCCGTTATCAAGTTGATCGTGGCAGGCCGGCGCTGCTCGCCGAGCAGGAACGCCAACTGCGCCTCGGCTTTCGCCAGCTCCGCTTTCGCCTTCTGGAAGTTTTCCGTCGATTCCTTCTTGTCTCTGAACCTCGAATCGGTGATCTGGAAAGTCGCCCTTGCAATCTCAAGTTCTTGATACGCCAGCACGACCTGCTGCATGACGACAAGCCGGGTCTTGGTCAGGTTCGCCTCGGCTTCGCGGACCTTCATCTCGCTGAGGCGGATGTCGGAGTTGTTCTTGACCGCGCGGTCGAGAATCGCTCCGAGCGACAGCGGCTTGCCGTCCTTGCCGACCGGGGGCTTCAGGCTGAATTCGATCTCGATGGCCTTGTCTGCCGATTTCTTGCCCTGGATCTCGCGTTCCTTCTGTAGCGCGGCGTCAAGAGCCTTCTGGATTTCCGGGGTCTGGGCGTGGCTCATCGCGGCGCTGGCGAACAACGCGCACCAGCCAAGGAAGCCGATTCGCTTCATCATGGTCGGTTCTCCTGTCGTTTGGGAATTCGTTGTCGAGTTGAACAAACCCTGAGCGCAAGCGAGGGGATCGCAGGCGGCTCGCTGAATGAGAATTTTCGCCAACCGGGTTCGTTGTGATCCCCTCGCTTGCGCTCAGGGTTAGTGTGGCCTGGGAGCATCAATGTCGATCCAGCTTGAGCGCCGTCAGCAGCCACGAGTCGTCGGGCTGCACTTCGCGCATCGGGGCGTCGGCGGTGTCGAGGGCCTGCCGGTAGCAGCGCAGTGCCGAGGTCATGTCCTGGTGTTCGTCGAGGTAGCGGTTGCCCGCGAGGACGTACAGCTTGGCCCGTTCCTTCTCCGCCGCGTCGAACGCCTTCCACTCCAGCGCCACCGCGAGCGGCATCATCGGCACTTCCGGTTCCTTCTTCTCCTCCACAGGTGGCGCGGGCGGCGGCTTCTGCTGCACCATCGGCGGCGGATTCTCCCGCGACTTCGGCGCCTCTTGCTGAGTCCACGACCACAGCGCGAAGAGCACGATCGATGCCGCCAGCGTCCCCGCAGCCCAGCTCACTCGCCGCACGATGCGCCGCCGACGCAGGATCGGCGCCGCCTGAGCCAACACGCGGCCGCGCAGCCCCGCAGGCTCGGCCGGCTGCGGCGGGTGGTCGAGGAAATCATCCAGCGTTTCGGGCATCGTCGGATCGTTCATGGCTCGTTCTCGTCCCTCGCCAGGTCGTGGCCCGCCTGTTGCAAGTAGGCCGTGCGGAACGCCTGCCTCGCACGGGTCAGCAGCGATTCGATCGCTTTGGGCGACTCGTTCCAGCCCGTCGCGATGCGCTCGACGCTGTCGAGGTCGAGGTACTTCGCCCGCAGCACCGCTTCGTAGCGGTCGGGGAGCGTTGCCAACGCCCAGGCCACCTGTTCCGCCTGTTCCCGCTGCATGGTCGTCTCCGGGGCGGTCGGCTCGGCGCCATCGAGGGGAAGCGTCCGATCGCGCTTCGCCTGCCGAAACCGGTTGCGGACGAGGTTGGCGGCGATCCCGCGCAGCCAGGCGAGGAAGCTCGCTTTGTCCGGGTCGAAGTCGCGCAGGCGACGAACCGCGACCAGCCAGGTTTCCTGCGCCACGTCCTCCGCCATCTCGCGCAGGCCGGCACAGCGCCACGAGACATAGCCCCACAGGGCCGCTGAGGCCAGGTCGTGCAGCGCACGCCAGGCCGCCTCGTCGCCGGCCAGCACCGCGCGCCGCAGCCTGCGTTCGTGCTCCACACGCTCATTCGCCGGCATTCGCCTGACCCTGCGGGAAAGCCTCCAACCTCCGTGACGCAAGCCTATTGTCGCCCGGGGAGCGAATCCTTCGCACGCGCCGAGTTTTTTTCCCGCGGACCTATGGAACTTGTGCGTCGCCGATGAACAGGGTAATTTGAAGGGGACCAAAGCTCAAGGTTTCAGGAATGGCGCCATGATTCAAACGACACCTGCCAATCCGCAGTCCGCGAGCGTTCCAACCTCTGCCGACGGCATCGCGACCAACCCTCTGCCATCGCTCGTGCAGCGCGATTTCCAATGGGGATATGAACAATATCTCGCGGGGATTTTCGATGAGCATCGTGGCGAGCATGTCGCCGTCTTGAACCAGAAAGTTGTCGGATTCCACCGCGAGGTGGCGCTGCTTGAGGAACAAGCGTGCCGTGAGCAGGGCGTCACTCGCGACCGCCTGGCCATTTTCTACATCGATTGACTTCGTCCACGTCGCACGGGGACACCGCGGTGCCACGAGTCCAACTCTATTTCCCACAGCCCAGCAAGCAGATCGTTCTTGATCGCGTCCAATTGTCGCGGTCGTTGTCGTTCCTCCGCTTGAAAGGCCTGCTGCGGATCAGCAGCAAGCAACGATTGCACGACGCGCTGTTCGACACCGGCGCCGCGCTGACAACGATGCCTCACGCGGTCTGGCGGCGTTTCCAGGACGAGATTGAATGGCTGGATCTGCCTCCAAGCCCGTCGCCGGATCCCTGGTGGACGACGATCAGCGGCCTGACGGGAGGCAAGCTGAACTGTCGCCTGGGCCTGATTCCCATCGAGATGTTCGACCTGTCGGGCAGCGTTCTGGCGCCAGTCCCTGTCGTTTGCAAATTTGTCGAAGACCACGGAACGCTTCCGCTTGTCATCCTCCTCGGCCTTTCGCACGGCGTGCTGGAGGGACATCGCTTGCACATCGACGTCGCGCTGCGCGAAGCGTGGGTCGAGGACCGCTGAACCCGCGCGGAGGCGCTTCGCACGGGCTTCGCGTCGCGATTCGCGGGACAAGTCGCGGCTCTCGCCGCGCTGGCTGCCCTTTTCGCTCGCCTTGTCGCGGACACCGCTGCAGGCGAGGCTTGCTCTCGTCAGCGCCGGCGGCGCCGATCCAACTCCTCCTCGAACTGGCAGCGGTAGTACTCCACCACGTCCGGGTGGCTCAACGCCCGGATCGACATGATCGCGGCGGCCAGCGTCGCGGCGAAGCACAGCAGCGTCATGCTCAGGTTGATGATCGTCGTCGAAACTGGCTGGTTTGGCATCCCGTTCTGCCCGGCGAGACTGGACATCGCGCCGATCAGTCCGATCGCTTCCAGGAAGACCATGATGAAGCTGAACACGACTCCCGTGATGATGACGCCCCGCGACTTCAAAGCCAGCAGGGACCGCGCGCCGAGCAGCATGAAGAGCAGGAAGGGCGCGTAGAACACGCAGACGCAGGCGGGCACCAGCACGGGAAAGGCCCGTTCCAGGCCGGGGGCCACTTTGCCGATCTCCTGGAGGTGGGCCTGGATTTCCGGCCTGTCGATGGTGAGGAAGAACATCACGATCCCCACCACGAAATTGAGCATCACCATCGCGGCAGCCACCAGCATCAGGTTCCCCGCCGAGCGCGTGGCGGCCTTGGCCTGCGCCGCGACGCTTTCCGAGTCGCGGCCGAGGGAGCCGATGTCGGTGTCGAGGTCGTCGTCCTCGTCGTACCTCCGCGCCCTGGGCTTGGATTCCGGCCCGGCGCCCGGAGCCGTCGGCGCCGCGGGCAGCCCGGGCTGCACCTGCTTGGCCGCCTCGTCGCCGCCCACGACGAAGACGTGGCTGCACGACGGGCAGCGCGCCTTCTTGCCGTGCGAGTCGCTGGGCAGTTCCAGTTCGGCCTGGCATTGCGGGCATGTCGTGTTCATCAGAGAAGCCCTTCGGAGTGAATGTCGCCAGTTCGACGGTTGCGGATTCATCAGCGTCGTCGGCTCTCGCAATCTAGCGACCGTCCGGGCTTGTGACTTCCTGTTTTGATTGGGCCATGAAATGGTCCGACACGTCCTTGTGGTTGAGAGCCGCGATCGCCAGGATCGCGGCGGGCAGGCACGTCGCCAATGTGACAAGCGACAGGATCATCTCGATCATCGGGACCACGTTGAGGTCGTTGACGAAGGCGCCTCGATGCACCAGCTGTGTGGCGTTGAAACCCGCGCTGAAGATGCAAGCCATCGCCAGCAGAAAACACGCGATGATGCCGAAAATGATCGGCGCCCTCGCTTCGAGCGATTGCAGATGGTTGCCTGCCGCGCGGACGGCCATGAGTGCCAGGACAAGGACGCCGAAAGTGAGCAGATGGATGAAGACAACGAAATTGATCGTCGCCGAGTCGGGCCGATTCACCGGAGCGCCCGTCAACTGAACGAAGAAGAAGGACAGGCACATCACGAGGTAGCTGGCCACCACGTTGATGAGGAACGCAAGGAAGGCGTACTGCATCCATTGACCTGCCCGACTGGCCGCCGTTTTCGCTGACGTCTCCAACGGGTTGGTTTCGCCATCGCCGATTCTCTCGCCGCCTTCACCGGAAGTCGGCTCTTCGGAGTTCGGCGGCGCGGCGTCAGGTTGCTGACAGGCCCCGGCCACGACGATCACCTCGCCGCACGACGGACAGCCAGCCTTCCTCCCCTGTGTCCCATCGGGGAGTTCCAGTTCAGCGCGGCACTGCGGGCAGGCGAAAATCATCGGGGCGATCTCCCGGAGCGAAGTCCAACTCTCAAACGACCCAAGCGCCGATGCGTCAACGTCCACGGCGCCGGCGATCGTGCGACTCGTTCGCCTTCGCGAAGAAGTAGTCCGACACGTCCGGTTTGTTGAGCGCCGAGATCGCGAAGATCGCGGCGGGCAGGCACGTCGCCACCGTCAGGAAGTTGAGGATCAGTCGCACGAAGGCGAAGTAGCTCGTGAAATGGATGATGTCGCCTCGTTGCATCAGCGTCGTCGCCTCGCCGAGCATGGCGACCAGGCAAAGGAGGGCGCTCACGAATCCGACGACGATGCCGACCACGATGAGCGCCTTGGAGGAGAGCGAGCCGAGGCTGCGCGCCGCGAGCAAGAGGGCCAGCAGCATCGCAGCGAGGAGGAGCGCCGAGCAGCCCAGCACGGCGATGAGGAAGCCAGCGCTGGCGTCGGCATCGTCGTGCTGTCGCCCCGGAGGGCCGCTGGTGTAGGCGGTGGCCGCGAGCGCGCAGCCGATCACCACGTTGAGGAGCAGCGCGAGGAACGCGAAGCGCATCCACCGCGCCGCGCCGCGCCGCCCGCCGCCGTCTTCGCTTTGGCCTCCAGGTCGCCGTCGCCGATCTCAACCTCGTCGCGGCTGCTTCTCCCTTCGCGCTTGGGACGTGGGCTGTCTTCCTCGTCTCCTCGCAATAGCGCGGACGTCTCGGACGGCTTCCCCGCTGCCACGACGATCACTTCCTCGCAGTGGGGGCAGCGCGCCTTCCTCCCCTCGGAACCGTCGGGAAGCTCCAGTTTCGCGTCGCATTCCGGGCATCGAAAAATCATGGGCGATCTCGCAGCGAACAAGTGGGCATTGGCGAAGGGCCGATCCTTCCCAACAGGAAAGGATTCGGCTCACGTTGCATCCTTCCTAGGGTAGAATGCAAAATCGTCCATGTCTCAAGGATCCTCGCATGGAACCCGCCACGTCTCCCGCTGAACCCGTCCCCGCGCCCAGGCGCCGGCGCTGGCGGCTCATCGGCTCCGTCGTCGCTTTGATGCTCGCTCTCGCGGTCGGCGGCTACTTCTACCGCGCATGGAAGGCGAATCGCGAATGGGAAAACCTGCTGGCCTCCATCGAAGCCGAGGATCCCCACTGGCGCTATCCCGATCTGGAAGCGAGCCGCGCGAAGATTCCCGACGACGAGAACAGCGCTTTGCAGGTGCTGCGCATTCGTGGACTGCTGAAGACGACGCCGTTCGACCTGCCGAACAACGGCTGGAAACTGTTCGAAGACATGCCCCCTTCCGCCCAGCTGAACACCGCCCAGGTCGCCGCGTTGCAGGCCGCGTTCGCGAAGCTCGATCCGCGCATCCTGCCGGAAGTGGACAAGCTGGCGGGCATGCCGCGCGGGCGGTTCGTGATGGAGCTGAAGGTCAACCCGTTCCTGTCCACCGAACCGTCGCAGGAATGCCGACCCACGATGAACCTGCTGCAGAACCTGGCGATGCTGCGGTCGCAGCAAGGCGATCCGCGCGGCGCCGTGCAGGCTTGCCAATCGCTGTTCCACGTCGAGCGCGCCATCGCCGACCAGCCGACCCTGATCGGCCAGCTGGTGCGGTTCGCCGGCCAAGCGATCGCGGTCAACGCGCTGGAGAGGGCTTTGGCCCAGGGCGAAGCGACCGAAGTCGAGCTGGCGGCGCTGCAGGCGATGATCGAGCAGGACATCGCCGAGCCGCAGCTCTACTACGGCATGCGCGGCGAACGCGCAGGGCAGGAATTGTTTGCGCGCAGCATCAAGGAGGGCAAGGCGAAAGTCTCCGACATCATGGGGATGACCGCAGGTCCGGGGGGCGGCGGACCTGGCTTCCTGGAAAGAACGCTCGACCAGTTCCCCGGCATCATCGAGAGGCAGTTCGTGGACTGCCTGGTGCTCTCGCACGAGCTGACCAAGATCTCCAAGCTGCCTCCCGAGGAGATGCTGGCCGCGTTCAAGGAGTCCGAGTCGAAGATCCATAGCGCGTCGATGCTGGCCAGGCTCCTCACCCCGGCGACCCACAAGGTCGCCGAAGCCCACGTCCGCACGCTGGCGAACCTGCGCTGCATGCGAGCGCTGCTCGCCGCCGAGCGCTTCCGCCTGAAGTCGGGCCGCTGGCCGGAGTCGCTCGACGAACTGGTGAAGGAGAAACTGCTCAGCGACCTTCCTGTCGATCCGTACGACGGCAAGCCGCTTCGTTTGAAACGGCTGGGCGACGGCGTGCTCGTCTACTCGGTCAACCGCGACAAGACCGACAACGGCGGTTTGCTGGACCGCCGCAATCCGATGGCGCCGAACACGGACCTGGGGCTGCGATTGTGGAACCTGCCTGCACGTCGCCAGCCCGCGCTGCCGGTGCAGCATTTGGAGCAATAAGCCGTTGACGAGCTTCGTTACGTTGAAATCTCCCAGCGACCGAAGGCGAGCGGCGCGGCGTCAGCCCGCCGTGAAAACGGACTGCGTACATCCTTG
>JAYSSW010000626.1:0-7662 GCA_043720335.1 Planctomycetia bacterium | reverse complement strand
CTGCAGGAACTGGAAGCGAAGCAGCTGGCGCCGTCGCCGCGCGCCGATCCGCGAACGCTGATTCTGCGTGCGTATCTCGATCTTACCGGGCTGCGTCCCAGCTACGAGCAAAGCGAAGCATTCGCGAAGGATCCCTCCGAGAAGGCGTACGCGCAGGTCATCGAACAGCTTCTCGCGTCGCCTCAGCACGGCCAGCGCTGGGGCCGCTACTGGCTCGACGTCGCCCGCTACGGCGAGGACAATCCGACGAGCGAAGCCACCAACCGGGGCTACCCGTTCGCGTGGCGCTACCGCGACTGGGTGATCGACGCGCTCAACCGCGACGTGCCGTACCACCAGTTCGTGACGTTGCAGCTGGCCGCCGACCTGGTCCCGAAGGCGCCGCGCAGCGATCTCGCGGCGACCGGCTTCCTCGGCGCGGGGCCGGTCTACCACAAGGACGGCCGGCTGTCGAAGGAAGTGATCGAGAACCTCTACATGGACGATTGGGACGACCGCGTTGACGTGGTCACGCGCGGCGTGCTCGGGCTGACCGTGTCATGCGCTCGCTGCCACGACCACAAGTTCGACCCGATCAGCACCCGTGATTATTACTCATTGGCCGGCGTCTTCGCCTCCACGGTCGCTGCCCCGCGTCCGCTGGCCGAGGTCGATCCCCGCGATGAGACGCTCTTCATGGCCGCCTCGCTTCGGGTCTTCTACCTCAGCTACGTCGCCAACCTGATGCGAACCGAGCCGGGCACCCAGCCAAGGGAAGCGCGGCGGAAGGTCGAAGATTGCGTGCGCGAGCTGGACAAGATCGAAGCCGAGATCGACGACCTGCGCGCCAAGCATCCGGGCCTGCACGCCCATCTCGCGAACCTCGACAAGCGACCGGCGCCTTACGATTCCAAGGGGGTGCCCCCGGCGAAGAAGCAGCCCAAGGGGAAGGGGGCGAACCCCGCCGCCGAGACGCTGTTCCATTCGGTGTTCGACGCCGGCGTGTGGGTCGATGGCGCCGACCCCGAATTGACGATGATCGACATCAAGCCCGGCCAGCCGCGCGACCTGCACGTCCTCGCGGGGGGCAACGTCGCCCGGCCCGGCAAGCTCGCCCCGCGCGGCTTCCCGGCCGTGCTGGCGAAGGGCGATCCCGATTTCCGCAACGGCTCGGGACGGCTGGAGCTGGCGGAGAAGCTCTTCACCGACGCCGCCCCGCTCGCCTCCCGCGTCATCGTCAACCGCGTCTGGGGCTGGCACTTCGGCAGGCCCCTCGTCGACACCCCCAGCGACTTCGGCAGCCAGGGGGAGAAGCCGTCGCATCCGCAGCTGCTCGACGATCTCTCCGCCCGCTTCATCACGAGCGGCTGGTCGCTCAAATGGCTGCACCGCGAGATCATGCTTTCCGCCACCTACCAGCAAGCCAGCCGCACCCGCATCGACGCCGCCAAACTCGATCCCGCCAACCGCATGCTTTGGCGGATGAACCCGCGCCGCCTCGACATCGAAGCGTACCGCGACTGCATCCTGCAAGGGGCCGGCACGCTCGACGACCGCCCAGGCGGGCCGTCCTCCGACCTCGACCAGCAGGGCAACACGCGCCGCACCGTCTACGCCCGCATCAGCCGGGGCCGCGCCAGCAACCTGCTCCAGCTCTACGGCTTCCCGGAAGCGACGCTGCACAGCCCCGGCCGCGAATCGACGATCACGCCGCTCCAACAATTGTTCATCCTGAACAGCTCGTTCACACGCACGCAGGCGGCCGCGCTGCTGGAGAGCGTCGCGAAGGAACCGGACGCCAACGCCAAGGTTCGCGCGATGGTTCATCGGGTGCTGTCACGCGATCCCAGCGAGCGCGAACTTTCGCTGGCGAGCAAGTATCTCGCGACCGGCTCGATGACCGACTACGCCCACGCCCTGCTCTGCACCAATGAGGTACTCTACTGGCCATGAACCAGCCCATCTCGCGACGTGCCATGCTGAGTTCCCTGGGCGCGGGCCTGGGGTCGGTCGCCCTGCTCGATTTGCTGCGCGCGGACCAGCCCGCCGGAGCGACGACTTCGACAACAGCCGCGCCGCACTTCCCCGCGACGGCGAAGCACAACATCGTCCTGTTCATGCCGGGCGGGCCGTCGCAGGTCGACCTGTTCGATCCCAAGCCCGCGCTGCGGCGCTACGCGGGCCAGCGGCCCGACTCGGTCAACCTGCGCACCGAGCGGACCACCGGCGGGCTGCTGCCGTCCCCGTTCGTGTTCAAGCGGCACGGGCGGGCGGGCCTCGAAATCAGCGAGCTGCTCCCCAACCTCGCCGCCATCGCCGACGACCTGTGCGTCGTCCGCTCGATGTACACGTTCAATCCGACGCACACGCCGGCGCGCAGCCTGTTTCATTCGGGCAACATCGCCGCCACCCGCCCGTCGCTCGGCTCGTGGATCTCCTACGGCCTCGGCTCCGAGAACCAGAACCTGCCCGGCTTCGTCGCCTTCAGCCCCGGCGGAGGCGGCGGTCCCAGCCTGCGCAACGGCTTCCTCCCCGCGCGTCACCAGGGCGTCTCCATCGACGATTCGATCACCGACCCCGAACGCATGATCCGCGACCTGCGCAACCGCCAGCTCGCCCCGGCCGCCCAGCGCCAGCAGCTCGACCTGATCCAGCAGCTCAACCGCGACCACGAACGAGCCGTCGGCGGCGACGAGATGCTCGAAGCCCGCATCCAGGCCATGGAAACCGCCTTCCGCATGCAGTCCGAAGCGAACGACGCTTTCGATCTGCGCGGCGAGCCGGCGTCGATTCGCGACCTGTACGGCAACTCCCCGTTCGCCAACGGCTGCATCCTGGCGCGCCGCCTCGTTGAGCGCGGCGTGCGCAGCGTGCACGTCCACTACGGCCCCGGCCAGCCCTGGGACGACCACAGCCAGATCAACCGCAACCTGCGCGGCCGCTGCCCCGACATGGACCGGGCTTCCGCTGCCCTCATCGTCGATCTCAAGCGCCGCGGCCTGCTCGACGAAACCGCGGTGGTCTGGGGGGGCGAGTTCGGCCGCACCCCGGTTTCCGAAAGCGGCGACGGACGCGACCATAATCCGTACGGCTTCACGATGTTCATGGCCGGCGGCGGCTTCAAGGGCGGCGTCTGCCACGGCGCCACCGACGAGTTCGGCTTCCGCGCCGTCGACCACCGCGTCTCCATCCACGACCTGCACGCGACGCTCCTGCACGTCCTCGGCATCGACCACGAACGCCTGACGTACCGCTACGCCGGCCGCGACTTCCGCCTCACCGACGTGCACGGCGAAGTCGTCCGCAACCTGCTGGCGTAGCGGCTGGCTCAACGGCTCGCCTTCGGTCATCAAGAGCCTCCGAGCCGCTTGTAGGCCGCCGCCGCGTCGCGAGTCAGCGGGCTGCCCGGGGCGCCCTTCGCGAGATTGCGGAGATGGGCGAGGGATCCCTCCGTGGCGATCCATTCCAGCGTTTCCGACACCCGCAGGTCGCGAAGACGTGAAGGCGTGAGCGTCTGCTCCATTTCGCGAATGATGCCTTCAGCGCGTCGATGCGCTTCCAGCGTGGAAGTCTTCGCCAAGAACGAGCGGAGAGCGGCTTCCGTCGCGGGCCAAAGCTCCTTGAGTTCGGCGGTGGAGCGGGCGCGGGTGGCGAAGTCGTCGTTCGCGAGGTCCGCGATCAGGGCCTGCATGCGAGCCGGGGCGGGCTGCACGGCGGGGGCGACGCGGGCCGCGAGCCAGGCGACCGCCTTGCCAGGCTCCGCGAGGAAGCGGCCCTGCGCCTCGAAGCCGGCCTTGGCGTCCGCTTTGGCGAGGGCTTCCCAGGCGTCGGCGAGGGTTCCCTTGGCGGCGCTGACGGGCGGCAGCACCTCCCAGGCGAGCACCGTGGTGTCGAGACCGCCGGTGAACAGTCGGCCGTCGGGACCGAACGCCAGGGCGGTGACGCGGCCCCGGTGCCCGCGGAACTCGGCGCGGACCTTCCACGTCGCGACTTCCCATAAACGCACAGCGCCGTCCGCCGACGCGACGGCCAGGGTGCGTCCGTCCGGCGCGAACGCCACGTTCGCCGCCCCGCTGTGCTGGCCGGCGGCGAGAGTGGCGACCGCCCGTCCGGTCGCCGCGTCCCAGACATGGACGTGGTCGATGCGGCTGCGGCCGTCCGGGTGCTCCGCCCAGTCAACGAGCAGGCGGCCGTCCGGCGAGAAGGCCCGGCCGTCCATCGACTTCATCTGCGGATGGCTTCCCCTGCCCAGGCGCTCCGGCCTGCGGTCGTCCGCATCGTCACCACTGCCCGGCGCACTCATCGGCTGGTTGAGTTCGCGGCCGGCCTTGCCCGTCTCCACGTCCCAGAGGTGGACCGGCATGGTGCTGTCCCCGGCGCCGACCCCGTCAGGGAAGTCGGGGCCGATCGCCAGGGTCCTGCCGTCGGGCGAGAGCGTGGCTCGACGCGGCGTGCAGAATGGGACGACCGCCAGCCTCATGCCGGGATTGCCCACCGATTTCGGCGGCACGCCCGTGAACGAACGCTGCTGCTTCCCGGTTTCGATGTCCCACAGCCGAAAGGTCGGTGGCCCCCCTTCGAGGGTCAGGAGCGACTTGCCGTCGGGCAGGAACGCCGCCACGCTCGCGATGCCTGCGTGGACGGGGAAGCGGTCGATGATCCGATTGGCCGCGATGTCATGGAGGCGGATGCGGGAGTTGCGGTACTTGTCCAGGCCGGTCCACGCCAGGAAGCGGCGATCCGCGCTCATCACGATCCCGTGCGTGATCCCGTCGGCGATGCGGCGAGGGGCTTTCGCGCCGGCTGCGTCCCAGACGAAAAGGCCGCCGTCCTGGTCGGTGGTGAAGACCTGCTTGCCATCGGCGCTGACAAGGATCTGCTCGACGGCGCTGTCGTGGGCCGCGACGGGGGTGAGCTGGCGGCCGGTGGCGGCGTCCCAGCGGTAGATCGCTCCGCTGACGAAGCCGGTCAGCACGGCGCCGTCCTGGCTGAACGCGAGGCCGCGCGCCCGGCGTTCGATGCGGTGTCGTTCCTTGCCCGTGGCCGCGTCGAACAGGTGGATCTGGTCGGCGGCGGCGGCGATGGTCTTGCCGTCGGGGGCGAAGGCGACGCTGACGATCTCCTCGCTGAGCTTGGGGAAGACGATCCGATCCTTGCCGGTGGCCACGTCCCAAAGGCGTAGTTTGGCTTCGCCCCAGCCGCCGCCCGCGAGCATCGTCCCGTCGGGCGAGAAGGCGAGCGCACGTTTGACGCCGTTCGCGGTGGCGAGCGTGCCGGCCGGGATGCGCCGCAGTTCCTTCCCCGTCACGGCATCGAAAATCAGCGCGGAGTAGATCCCGTCCTGCTGATCGTAGCCCCCCTCCGCCATGAGCTTGCCGTCGGCGGAGAAGACGAACGCGGAGGCGGCCGCGCCCAACTCGACGGTCCGGGCAACCTTGGCGGTTTCCACGTCGACCAGCTGCACCGCGTGGTCCATCAACGTCACCGCGAGTGTTTTGCCATCGGGCGAGAACGTCATCCAGTCGGTGAGCGAGCGCGAGCCTCCCTTGTTCGAGGTGAAGTTGAGCTTGCGAAGTTCCTTCCCGGTCGCCGCGTCGTGGAAGGTGAGGAACTTGCTGTCCTTGGTGGCCAGGATCTTCCCGTCGGGCGACACGGCCACCGCTTCGACGGCTCCATCGCCGCCGATGGGCAGCGTGTAGAGGCAGCGGCCATCCTTCAGATCAAACATCCCGGCGGGCGAGCGCAGGCCCGTGAACAAGCCATGCCCGCTTGACACGGCGGCGAGCCTGCCGTCGGCGGACACCGACATGCTCTCGATCCGCGTGCCGTAACGGTACCGCGCCGTGCCGAGCCGGACCTTGCCTTGTGCGGGAAGCGGGTCGGCGGTCGGGTCCGCTGCTCCTTCCTGCGCGACCGAGAACAGCGCGTCGTCAGGCGGCGGGGCTTGATTCGCGTGCAGCGCCCAGCCGTAGCAAACCGCCGTTCCCAGAAGCACCAACAGGACGACGGCAGCGAGACGCCGGCCCGATGTGGCGAGGAAGACAGAGATCCCCTTGCCGGCGATGGAAAAGGCCGACGCGCTCGCCGCCATTCCGCCCGCCGCTTGCGCGCTGATCGCAGCCAGCGTCGCCGCCCGCAGCACGCCAGGCACAGCGACCGCCCCCGCAGCGAGCACCCCCGCCAGCGCCGACGGCAGCGAGACGCCGCGTCCTCGGAGCCGCATTTCGAGCAGACGACGCCCCTGCGCCAGCCGTCGCCGCAGCGTGTTGAGGCTCCAGCCCAGTTGCCGAGCCGCTTCATCCTGCGTGCGCCCCTCCAGGCAGCACAGCACCAGCGGAGCGCGCTGCTGGTCCGGCAGCCGATTCAACTCGTGGTCCAGGATGCCGAGCATTTCTTTCCAGGCGATCCTGTCCGAAGGCTCAACGGCGTTGTCGCACACGTCTCCCGACAAGCTCAACACGCTGGGCCGTCGGGCGCGCACCGCGAGCCGGTAGGCGACGCCGTGCAGGAAGCCCGGCAGCGAGGTCGGCCGGCGGATCGCGCCGGCGCGGTCGGCGAGGACGAGGAAGGTGGCCTGGAACACGTCCTCGGCCGTGTGGGTGTCGTGCAGGATCCGGCGGCAGACGTTGAGGACCATCGGGCCGTGCCGGCCGATGAGCGCCGAGAACGCGTCCTCGCTGCGCCGACCGAGGAACTCCGCCAGGAGCTGCTCGTCCGACGACGCGGTGGCGGCCAGCCGGCGGACGTGCTGCAGCAGCGACGGAGCGACGTTTCGCGACATGGAGCGGCCTCCGGAGAGAAAAACAATCGGCGTCTCATCCTACTATGTGCAGCTTCAGCGCTGAAGCGCCCAATTTTCCGTGAACTTTCCGCGGTGATGATGGAACGCCACGCCGGAGCCTTCCACGCTCCGCCGGTTCGACCGGCTTCTTGGCCGTATGCGCCATCTGACTGCGGATCGGCCTTCCTGACGTGGTCGCAAGGTTCGGCCAAGATAGGGGACGAAACGCGCGTCGCAGGGATTCGTGCAGAACACCGTTTGTCGCTGTGCCTGGGAAAGCCGGACTTCCATGACTCCGAACGAACCGACGGAAGGCTCACGGTCCCGCGACGGGTTCGGGACGGAGGCGGGATCGTCGCCGGAGAATACCGCAGCGGCACCGACGCGGCCATTCGCTCCAGGCGAGGAAGCGACGCGGCTGGAGCCGGGGGATCGGCTGGAGAAGTATCACATTGTCAGGCTGGTCGGCAAAGGCGGGATGGGCGTCGTCTACCAGGCCACCGACACGCTGCTGCAGCGAACCGTCGCCATCAAGGTTCTGCCCAGCCTGGAGGACACGACGGCGGCCGCCTCGCAGCGGTTCCTGCGCGAAGCGCAGTCGGCGGCCCGGCTGAGCCATCCGAACGTGGTCGTCGTTCACGAGATCGACCAGAGGCAGGGGAGCTACTTCCTGGTCATGGAATGGATCGCCGGGGGCAGCGTGCAGGACCGGCTGGACGCCCGGGGGCCGTTCGACTGGCGCGAAGCGACGCGCATCCTGGCGGACGCCTGTCGAGGGCTGATCGCCGCCCACGCGGCAGGGGTCGTGCATCGGGACATCAAGCCCGCCAACCTGCTGATGACCACGGAAGGAACGGTCAAGCTCGCGGATTTCGGGCTGGCCCGTGCGAAGGAATCGACCC
>JAYSSW010000625.1:0-1607 GCA_043720335.1 Planctomycetia bacterium | reverse complement strand
GCCAATGCGCAGCGAGGCGCCGCGCGGGTCGCGGCTCTCGCTGCGCGAGTCGCCGGGCCATGGCTTCGCATCGTCGCGCGGGTTGCCTCGCTCGCGCTTCGGGCTCAGGCTGAGAAGCGCCGAGCAGACCTTGAAGAGGAGAGTCGCAGGCCGCCTGAGCCCGAAGCGGACCTTGAAGAAGCAGGCCGTTCCTTGAGAGAGATCCGACGAACCTTCGCTCGGCGCTCAAGCTCGGACAATCCCCCGCCCAACGCATCGCGTTGGGCAGGGTTTGCATCCGCATTTCCAATCTGCGATCTGCAATCTGCAATCAATAGAACTCGTATCCGACCTGGAACGTGACGCGGCCGTCGGGCAGGCGGCGGATGTTCGTGATGTGGACCGGCAGGCCGCCGCCCAGTTGCGCCCGGCTCGACGGGGTCGTGAACGGCGTGAACGCGTTGTTGGCGCCGCTGGGGTAGGGGACCGAGTTGAGGAACACGCGCGGGCCGCTGGGGCCGTCCACGCCGTGTGATTCTTCAAGAATAGGCCGGTTCTGCACCACGCGCCAGATCAGCAGCCCCTCGGCGGGCAGCTCCGTGTCGAAGCCCTTCTTGCGGCGGTTCTCCAGGAAGAAGTACTCGCTGCCGTCGGGGCGGGCCAGCACCTTGATGCACTCCTTGGGCGAGTCCTCGATGGGGGAGAGGATCACCTTCTGCTTGACGGTGGGGTCGATGACGGTGGGCTTGATCCAGCCGAGCTGGTCCTTGGACCAGGCGGAGAAGTGCTGCGGCTTGCCGTTGCCGACCTGGTTGGACATGGCGCACCAGACGCCGACGCCTTCGGAGCCGGGGTTCTCGGGGCGGGCGTAGAGGTCGGGCAGTCCGAGCATGTGGCCGAACTCGTGGCAGATGACCGAGATGTTGGTCATGCTGGGTCCGCCCTCCCCGACGATGAAGTAGCTCCAGCGCTTGCCCTGGTGGGTGACGGAGGAGCGGTGCGGCCAGAACAGCCCGCCGCGGTTGGTCTGCACGCGGCCGCCGGCGTGGAGGAAGAAGACGCCGTCGAAGTCCTTCAGGCAGTCCTTGCCGTCGCGCTTGACGAGCAGGTCGAGCGCTTCGGTGAGCATGGCGGACTTGGCGGCGCCGGTCGCGGCGGCGTAGTCGGCGCGCTTCTTGCTGACCTCGACGAAGTCGAAGCACTTGCCCTTGATGCGGAGATGGTTGAACGACTGCTCCTGGTAGTAGTCGTTCATGCTGCCGTGGACCTTCTGTCCGGTGACGCTTTTCTCGGTGTACGTCCCTTTGCTGAAGAGGGAGTTCTCCCAGTCGAGCGGGGTGATGGCGGCGTTGTGCTTGACGTCGGGGAACTCGACGCCGACGATGGCGAGGCGGTAGACGTCCTTCTTCCAGGCGGTGGCGTTGCGGGCGTCCCAGCCGCCGTCGCCGCCGCCCCCCTTCTTGCCGAACCCGCCGAACCCGCCGCCGTCGCCCGCTTCGGGTTCGGCGGCGAGCAGCGCCTTGAACGTCTGTTCCTTGCCTTCGCGCTGGGCGAGGATCGTGACGACGTCGCCCGGCTTCTTGTCGAGCAGCGCGTCGGTGACGCCGAAGGTGGTGGTGATCGCCTTG
>JAYSSW010000624.1:0-3658 GCA_043720335.1 Planctomycetia bacterium | reverse complement strand
CTGGTCCAAATTTGCAAAGGCTGAAATTTCCACCGGCCGGCTTACGCAGGCCGTTCGCCTGGCCGTGCCAACGAACCACCAAGCGGAATCGCCCACCCATGCCGTCGCAAAACTGCCCCTGGTGCCAGCAAAGATTCAAAGTCGCCGATGGCACCCCGCGCGTCCGCTGTCCGGGCTGCAACCGCGTCGTCGAGCTTGGCGAGGCGAAGTCGTCGCAGCGGTGGTTCCTCGCGCGTGCCCGCAAGAAGCACGGCCCCTACACCTGGCCGCAGTTGCAGGAGCTGGCCGCGCAGGGCAACCTCGCTGCCGACGACTTGCTGTTGGCCGAGGGGAGCGTGAAATGGATCCCCGCCAGCACGCTGCCGCAGCTTTTCACGAAGCCGACGAAGGCGAAGTCGCGCGGCCTGATGATCGGCCTGATCGCGGGCTGTGTCACGCTGATCCTCGGCCTTTCGATGACGGCAGCGATCGCGTTCTTCCGCACCGATCCCGTTGAGCCGGTCGCGAAGATCGATCCGCCGAAGAAGGACGAAGCGAAGCCGGTCGTCGAAGAAAAGAAAGATCCGCCGGTCGAGGAAAAGAAAGATCCGCCGGTCGAGGAGAAGAAGCAGCCGCCCAAGGTCGAGGAGAAGCGGCCTGCACCACCAACGATTGATCCCGTCGCGTCGTTCGTGCAGACGCTGAACCTGCATCGCAAGTTGGCCGGGGTGGGGCTGATCGCGCTCGATCCGGACCTGAGCATCGGTTGCCTGGCACACGCCAAGTACCTGCACCAGAACCCGGCGGAGAAGGCGGGTGTGTCGGCTCTCGACGAGAAGCTGCAGAATCCCGGCTTCAGTGAGCAGGGCAAACAGGCCGCCCAGTCGGCGATGATCGTCTACGTCGATCCGAAGCTCGCCCTTGAGCGCTGGATCGGCCGGCTGAACACGCGAGGCTCGCTGCTGCATCCCGACCTCGCGATGGTCGGCGCGGGCTTCGAACAGAGCGCGAAGGGGGAATGGGTCTGCGTCCTCGACGCGCTGCGCGGGCGAGGGCAGGGGGTCGTCGTCTACCCGCGACCCGACCAGGACGACGTGCCGCTGACGTTCTCCGGCGGGCTGGAACTTCCCGACAAGTCATCCGCAGGCTACCCGGTCACGGTCACGTTCCCGCCGAACCGCAAGGTGCTCGACGCGCAGGCGGAGCTGAGCGATCCCAGCGGCAA
Source organism: Planctomycetia bacterium (assembly GCA_043720335.1). Taxonomy (GTDB): domain Bacteria; phylum Planctomycetota; class Planctomycetia; order Gemmatales; family Gemmataceae; genus JAYSSW01. The sequence goes on along the minus strand of JAYSSW010000624.1, from coordinate 2,454 downwards.
GCCGGTCGAGGTGTGGCTGTCGTCGCCGGAGAAGCCCGCCGTCGCGCGCGGCCAGCGCAACACCATCGCGATGATCGCCAAGAAGCCGCTGGACAGCATCACGAAGTACGAAGCGACCGTGTCGGCGCAGGTCGATGGCCAGCCGTGGACAAAGACGTGGACCTTCGCCACCGAGGACGACCGCGACACGAGCGGCGTATGGGCGAAGAAGGCCTTGGCGAAGGTGAACGCCTACCGCGCGAACGCGGGGCTGAACCCGGTCACGCTCGACGCGACGTTCAGCAAGGGCTGCCTGGCCCACGCCCGCTACCTCGTCGTCAACGTCGATCATCCATCGCTGCAAGGGCTGGGCGCCCACGACGAGGACGCCAAGCTGCCCGGCTTCACGCCCGAAGGCCGCAAGGCGGGCAAGTCGTCCGACATCGCCATCGGCGACTACATGCCGCTCGACGGCATCGACGCCTGGATGGCGACGCTGTACCATCGCGTGCCGATCCTGGAACCGCAGTTGAAATCAATCGGCTTCGGCTGCGCACGCGGCCGGCGCCTCGGCTGGGTCACCGTGCTCGATCTGCTGTCGGGCAGGCCGGAGAAGCAGCCGCGCCCCCACGCCGTCTTCTACCCGGCGCCCGACCATAAGGACGTGCCGCTCAACTTCCCGATCAGCGGCGAGGAGCCGAACCCGATCCCGCTCGACAAGGACGGCAAAGCGGGCTACCCGATCACCGCCGCCTTCCCGGAGAACGCGCCGCTGGCCGACGCCGAGGCGAAGCTGACCGATCCCCAGGGGCGCGTCGTCGCCTGCTGGTTCTCGTCGCGCGAGAAGCCGGCGAACCCGACGTTCAAGGGGCACCAGGGCAACACCATCTGCCTGATCGCGCACGATCCGTTGTTGCCCAGCACCGTCTACCAGGTCGAGTTGAAAGGCACGCTGAAAGGGCAGCGCTGGGACAAGACCTGGCAGTTCACCACCGCGAGCATCGGTGCCGGGCCGCAGGAAGCGGCGCAGCAGATCATCGACCGCGTCAACCACTACCGCAGCGCGGCCGGACTGGCGTCGGTGGAGCTTGATCCTGTCGCGAGCAAGGGCTGCCAGGCGCACGCCGAGTACATCGTGCGGAACGCCGAACTGCTGGCGAAGAAGCCGGGCAGCGTCACCGACGAGGATCCGAACCATCCCGGCTTCACCCCCGAAGGGCAGCGCGCGGCCCGCCAGGCCGACGTCTACTCGAACGCGACTTCGCCCGCCGCCCAGATTGACGACCTGATGGGCACCTTTTCGCGCCGCGTCTTCGTGATCGACCCCGGCCTGCAGCGCGTCGGCGTCGGCGCAGCGCAGGACGTGGGGCGCGGCTGGCGCACCGTCCTCGACCTCTTCAGCGGCCGCAACGACCAGCGCATCCTGATCTACCCCTCGCACGACCAGGACGACGTTCCGTGCGTCGGCTTCGACCGCGTGCCCGACGCGCCGAACCAGATCGCTGGCTACCCGATCACCGTCCACTTCCCGCCGCTGGCGAAGGTGACGAACGCCCGCGCGGTGCTGAAGGACGCCGACGGCAAGGAGATCGAGATCCACGTCAGTTCGCCCGAACAGCCGTTCGACGCGAAGACGAAGCAGAGCGCGGTGTGCGTGACGCCGCGCGAGCCGCTGCCGCCGGGGCGGACCTACACGGTGACGGTCGCTGCCCGCGTGAACAACGCCGACTGGCGACGCACGTGGTCGTTCACGACGGCGCCGAAGTAGGCGAAGTTTTACACCAGGATGTCGCGCACGATGCGCGCCGGGCGGCCGTCGGTGATGCGCTGCTCGCGGCCGTTGTGGTGGTAGACCAGCCGCGCGTGATCGATGCCGAGCAGGTGCAGGACCGTGGCCTGGTAGTCGTTGGGCGTGACGACGTTGACGGCGGCGCGGTGGCCGACCTCGTCGGTCTCGCCGTAGGTGACGCCGCCTTTGACGCCGCCGCCGGCCATCCAGATCGAGAAGCCCTGGCCGTTGTGGTCGCGGCCGGTCTGGGCGTTCAGCTCGCCTTCGCAGACCGGCAACCGGCCGATCTCGCCGCCCCAGTGGACCAGCGTCGAGTCGAGCATGCCACGCTGCTTCAGGTCCTTCACCAGCGCCGCCGACGGCTGGTCGGTGCGGCGGCAGATGTCGGGCAGGCCGGTGCGCAGGCCGATGTGCGTGTCCCAAGGCTGGCCGCCCAGGAACAACTGCACGAAGCGCACGCCGCGTTCGACGAGCCGGCGCGCGATCAGGCAGCGCGTGCCGTAGGAGCGCGTCAGGTCGTTGTCGACGCCGTACATCTGGCGGATGTACGCGGGTTCGCTGGAGATGTCGAGCGCCTCGCGGGCGGCGGTCTGCATGCCGGCGGCAAGCTCGTAGCTGGCGATGCGCGTCTCCAGGTCGCTTTCGCCCGCGTGCTGCTGGAGGTGACGGCGGTTCAGTTCGCCGAG
>JAYSSW010000623.1:0-3658 GCA_043720335.1 Planctomycetia bacterium | reverse complement strand
GCGGGTCGGCCTCGCTCGCGCTTCGGGCTCAGGCGGCTGGCGGCTGGCGGCTGGCGGCTGGCAGACCTTGCAGAAGAAGGCTGTTCCTTGAGAAGGATCCAATGATCCCTCGCTTGGCGCTCAGGCTCGGACGACTCAGCAATCCGCGATCGTCGCAGTATCATGGCCAGTGGTTTCGCCAGCGTTCCCCGCATAGAAAGCGAAGGGAACCGCTCCGCCGCGATCCGGAGGCCGCCCATGCGAATCGTCATTCTGCTCGCGTTGCTCACGCTGCCGCTGCCCGCCTTCGCCCAGCCCGCGCGCAAGGACACGTTCGGCGACCCGCTCCCCGCCGGCGCCCTCGCCCGCCTCGGCACGGTGCGCCTGCGCCCCGGCGGCGCCGTCAAGCACCTCGCCTTCTCCCCCGACGCCAAGCAGCTCGCCGTCTGGTGCGAAGGGTCCGAAACCCTCACCAGCTTCGTCCTCTACGACGTGAAGACCGGCCAGGAACTGCGCCGCGTCGAATGGGGCGGCTACCGCTCCTACGAAATGGCCTGGCTCGCGGATGGCCGAGGCGTCGTGGTCGTGCAGGGAAGCCCCAATTTCAACGAGCCTGGCCGATTCGACGTTTGGGAGTTCACCGACACGAAAAGCGATCTCTCGCAGTTCAAGAAGCGGCTGGTGTTCAGTCCCGGCGGCGAGGCGACTCCGGGGGACGACTCCGACGCGCTGGCGGGCGTGGCCGTCTCGCGCGACGGCAAATGGCTCGCCGCCGGCCATCGCGGGCTTAATCCCAAGCAGCGCGACGTGCTGCTTTGGAAGCTCGAAACCGGCAAGGGCCGCACCACGCTTCCCCCGCCGCGCAAGCTCGGGATGCACGACGGCAACGTACAGGTCCTCGCGTTCAGCGCCGACAGCAAACAACTCGTCTCGCTCAGCCGGGTCGATGCCAACAACGCCCGGATGACCGTGTGGGATCTCGCCAACAACAAGAGCGAAACCCACGAGATGCCGTACCCGTACCGCTCCGACCACGTCCGCAACCCCTACTTCGCGGTCGGCGGCGATCCCGATCTTCTCGCCCTCAGCTCGCTCGGCGGCGCGGTCGCCCTCGTCGATCTCAAGACCGGCCAGCGGAAGAAGAACGACATCCTCCCGCCGCTCATCGACAAGAAAACCTCCGCGTCCTCGCGCGGCATGACCTTCTCCAGCGACGGCCAACTCCTCTACCTCGCCGACGGCAACGGCACCGTCCACCGCTGGAACCTGAAGGACGCCAAGCCCGACTGGCAGCGCGTGATGCACCGGGGCTACGTCAGCACCGTCGCCGTCTCCCGCGACGGACGCATCGGCGCCTCCGGCGCGGAGGATGGCGGCATCGTCATCTGGGACGCCCAAGACAGCCGCGACAACCGCCCCATCGACGCCCCACGCGGGTTCATCTGGAACCTGCAATGGACCGGCCGCGACCGCCAGCTCGTCACGAGCGGCAACGACAACGTCGTCCGCCGCTGGGACGCCTCCACCGGCGAACGCCTCAAGTCGTTCCCTCTCGTTGGCAGGTCCGGCGGCGGCTCGGTCCTCTTCCTCGACCCGCTCCAGCGCGAGTTCCTCAGCACCTCGCAGAAAACGCTTACCGCCTGGAACCTCGAATCGGGCGAGCGCGTCAAGCTCCCCGCCAGCCTCGACGACGTGAAGGCGGACGGCTGCCGGCTTTCTGATGACCGTCGCACGCTGCTGACGTGGAACCGCGAGCGCGTGCAGCTCTGGGACTGGCCGACGGGCAAGCGGACGCGGACCATCGAAGCGAAGCCGAAGGAGCCGGGCGAGACGAAGACGTTCGAGCTGGCCGCCCTCTCTCCCGACGGCAAATACCTGTTCACCGTCTCCAGCAACTACACGCTGCAAGGCAAACGCATCGAGAACAACCGGCGTGGCGTCAGCCTCTGGAGCGTCGCCGACGGCAAGCTGCTGCGCGAGCACTTCGAGCGCGAAGGCCAATGGATCAACCAGGTCGTTTTCACCGAGGACGGCAAGGAAGTGCTCCTCACCGGCAACGCCAACATCGACGAGGACCCCCAGAACGGCCGCTCCGTCGTGGGCATCGCCGTGCAGATGTTCGACGCGCTGACGCTCCAGCCCAAGCAGAGCTACGAGAGGCCGGCGAAGGAGCCTCGGTTCCGCTACTCGCGGTTCGTGCGGCACGCAGCGGTGTCGCCGCACGGCAAGCTGGTCGCCGCCGCCGAGCAGGACGCCGTCGTCGTGGTGTACGAGCGGGCCACGGGGCTGGTGCGCGGCGAGCTGCGCGGGCACCGCCAGCAGGCCGCCGACCTGGCGTTCAGCGCCGACAGCCAGCGGCTGGCCAGCAGCAGCTTCGACGGGACCGGCCTCGTCTGGGATCTTCGCCTCACGTCGCTCGCCGACAAGCCTGCCATGAAGGTGGACGCCGACAAGCTCTGGGACGAGCTGGCGACGCGCGACGCCAAACTTAGCCGTGCCGTGCTGGCGCAGCTGGCCGGCGACGCCGACGGCACGCTGAAGCGGGTCGAGAAGCAGCTGCGCCCCTACTTCGCCCCCGACGCGGCGGAGCTGGACCGGCTCGTTATGCAGCTGGAAAGCGCGGCGTTCGCCGAGCGGCAGGCGGCGTTCACCAAGCTCGACGGCTACGGCCCGCCGATTGTCGCCGGCCTGCGTGCCCGATTCCGCCTGCCTGCGACGCTGGAAGGGCAGCGCCGCGTGCAGCAATTGCTGGAGAAGCACGACCCGGTCGACATCGCGCCGCAGCGGCTGCGCGAGCTGCGCGCCCTGGAGCTGCTGGAGGAGATCGCCGGCCCGCGTGTTGAGAAGTTGCTCGCGGCGCTCGCCGCCGGCTCGCCGGAGGCCCCGCTCACCCACGACGCCCGCTCCACGCTCGCACGGCTGAAGCTGCGCGACGTGAAGTAGCGGCTTCATATAGCCCCCGGCTTGCCGGGGGTGCGATGCGACCCACGATCAGGATTCATCGAACTGGCGTGCATTGAGCCGCACCCCCGGCAAGCCGGGGGCTATATGGCCCTGCGCTTTCGCCGTCTGTCGCCGCGCGGTAGAATGCGACGCATGCGACAACGAAACGGAGGATCTGTGATGGCGACGGCAATCGACACCCTCCCCGCGTTGGCGGCGGGCGACCATCTGACGCGCGACGAGTTCCTGGAGCGCTGGGAGAACGAGCCAGGCATCAAGTTCGCGGAACTCATTGGAGGAGTCGTCTACATGCCATCACCCCTGAGCTTGGCACATGGCGAGATGGACGGCGTGGTCGGCGCGTGGATCGGCGCGTTCGTTGGCGCCACGCCGGGCGTCCGTCACGGGCACAGCTGTACCACGCTGATGGACGACGATTCGCCGCAGCCCGACGTGCACCTGCGCGTGCTGCCGGAATTCGGCGGCTCGACCTGGAGCGAGGGAAAATACCTTGCCGGCCCGCCGGAGCTGATCGTCGAGATCTGCGCGTCGAGCGCCGCCTACGACCTGCACGCGAAGTACGATCTCTACGAGGAAGCGGGCGTGCTGGAGTACATCGCCGTGCTGCTCCATGAGAGCGAGATCCGCTGGCATCGCCTGGGCAGGAACGGCTACCACCGCGTCGCCGCCGGCAAGGACGGGCTGTGGAAATCGAAGGGCTTCCCCGGCCTGTGGC
>JAYSSW010000622.1:0-3662 GCA_043720335.1 Planctomycetia bacterium | reverse complement strand
TGCGTTGGCGAACGAGCGGCGCGGCGGCTTCACCATCAGCCGGCCGGTGTCGCTGAACGGGACCAGCCCCTGGCCGACGGCGGCGGCGTGGCTTTCGTCGAGCAGCAGCACGCCCCCTTCGACGAGACGCGGATACAGATGCTCGATCGCATGGGCGGCGGCGTGCGCTCCCACGTCGCCAATATGCAGCAAGGCGATGTTTCGCGGGGCTTCGTCGGGCAGCGTCGCTTCGACCTGGCCGGGGACGAAGACGAACTTCTCCCACGGGTAGCTGGTCGCCATCAGCGACAGGACCAACGTTTGCAGATCGAACGACGGGTCGAACAGATGGATGGGGCGACACGTCGAGCCGCGATGAATGAGGGCGAGCGCCGCGGCGATGACGCCGTCGCCTCCGCCGACTTCGACGATGGCGCCGGGGATCTGCCGCTGCTCGATCGCCGCGACGCTTTGGCAGAGGGCGACGACGTTCTCGCGTGGCATGCCGCGAGTCGACCGGGCGACGCGGCGGTGCTGCCGGGCCATGTCGTCGCACCAGAAGGGGAGTTCCCCTTGGGCGTCCTTCCGCAGCCCCAGCGCTCGCAACAGACCGCTTCCCATGAAGTCCAGCATCGGCGGCTCCTTCCCTCGGTGCAGAGATGATTGCGGAATCGTACCGCGAAGCCGCGCCGCGGGTCAAGGGATGTTCGGCGGCCTCCATTTTTGGAGGAATCGCCTGTGTTATATTGCGCCCGCACGATTGACGACGACATCTAGGCATGGTAGCGTGCCTAGACACGTTGGGAAATTGCGCGAGTGCAGGTGTTTTCACCGAGGCTATACAAGGGACACGACCACCGAACTAGTCGTTGTAGTTGCGCGGCAGGCAATGGGCACTTCAGCCGCGCAACTGAACTCGTTCGTTCGGTGATGGAGGCCGCCATGCTTGATTCAGAGCAGCGCTTCGCCCGCAACGGCTCACCCTTAGCGAGAGCAGCCCATGATCGCTGTTCCATCGGTACTGTTTTCATTTGCAGTAGTTACGAGGATCTTGTCGAGGAACGAAAGAGGGTCATCGAGGTAGCCGAAGACCTGGGCTATCATGTCCTTTACATGGAGGAGTTCAACGCACACAATGCGCGAACGGGCCGGGTCTGCCTGGACTATGTGGGCATGAGCGATCTGCTCATCGTGCTGATCGGCTGCCGCTACGGCAGCATCGTACCCGGACGGAACATCTCATTCACCGAGGCAGAGTACGTCGAGGCCTGCCGGCTGGGGAAGCCGTGCCTGGTCTACTACCGCGATGCGTCGGTTCCGGTGCTGCAACACATGATCGAGGACGGCAAGCCTCGCAAGGAGTTGGCCCGCTGGAAATCGGTGCTGATGCGCGACCACACCGCCGCCTCGTTCCGCGACGCCCACCTACTGGGCCGACTGGTGACCAAGGCACTCACACCCACCTCCAACAGAAGTAAACGGGACCAGCACTCGGACGATCCCACCAGGCGCCCGGCAGTTCTGGTGCCGCAGGACGCCCACTCCCGCGAGATGGGCGCGCTGCTCGGCGAGGTAGACCGGCTGGCGCAGCGAGTCGAGATGAAAAGGTCCTTTGGCGGGCGCAGGGAGCTGGAGTTGGACCGCAGCGACGTGGTCGCCCTGTTCAATCGCTACATCCACCTGTGCCGGACCAGGGACGAACCCAACCTCGACGTCCTGGACGGCATCGCCCGGCTGAGCCTGGCGGCGGGCAGCCCGGTCGCTGCACTGAAGCGGTTCGACGAGCTGGCCGAATTGTGCAAGGCCCGGGGCGACCGCGAGGGCGAGGCGGAGGCGCGGTTCAACCAACACCGGGCGGCCCTGGAGGTGCAAGACTTCGACTTGGCAGCGCAGCGATTCAGGGAGGCGCGCGAACTGGTGCCGGGCCGGTACGTCGTGTTCCCACCGCGCTACCGCATGGTCAAGGTCATCGGCACCAGCGCTGCGGGCGTCGATTTCCTCTGCCTCGACACCGAGTACAACAATGCCAATCGCATCGTGCGTGCCCAGCTGATCGATGACCTCGACGAGGAGGACCGTCAGGAGCTGTTCGGCACGATCGGGCTGCTGTCCAAGTTCAAGCACCGGCACGTTGTCAACGTGGTTGATTGCGGCTGGGCAGACCTGCGGGCCCGCCGCGCCCCATATGTGGTCTTCAAACCGTTCCTGGGCGAGACGCTGGAGAAGTCCGTCGCCGCCGGCCCGCTCTCGCCCAAGGCATTCCTGGTCCTGGCGATGCGTCTGGCCAGTGCCCTGGACGCGGCCCACCAACTGAAATTGGACGGCGGCGAGAAGCTGATCCACCGCGAAGTGAGGCCGGCGAACGTGCTGGTCAGCTGGCGCGTGGAGGCCGGTCGGCGAGAGTTGAAAGGGACGCAACTGGTGGGATTCGGCCTGGCCCTTTCGCCAATCCAGCGGCTAGGTTACCAGGGTGCCGAGAACTGCGGGGCCGACGCCTACCTCGCCCCCGAGCAACTGGGCAAGCTGGACAGCACACCCGTCTCCGTGAAGTCCGACATGGTCGGCTTCGCCCGCACCTGCTTCTACGCCTTCTTCGGCACGCCGGCCCCGCAACCGGACGCGTTCGCCCAGATGCCAGCCACCATAGCCGCCGTCCTGCGGCAGTGCGTCGAGCAGGCCCCCGGCCGCCGGCCCGAGTCCATGAAGGCCGTCTACGACCAGTTGCGGGCCTTCACCTGGGACGATCTGCTACAGTGGAACGAGCGCTGGTGGGCGGCCCACCAAGGCGGCGGGCCGTTGCCGCCCACCCCGCATCGCGTGCAATGCCCCAACTGTAACACGGTGCTAAAGGTCGCCCCCGCTGGCCAGGCTTCGCAAATGCTCCGCTGCCCGGCTTGCCTACAGGTAATACAGGTGGCCACCGGCGCGGAAGGCGACCTCCTCGCCCGGCCCGCGTTCCCCTGGCCTTGCCCCGCTTGCAAGCGGCAGCACTGGGTAGTCCCCGAGGCGACAGTACACCCGGTGTCCTGCTCCTGCTCGGCGCGGTTCGTCCCTGGGCCTTGCCGGCTCGTGGTCACGGAGGGCGGGCATCGCAACCGCAGCTGGCGCCTACGGATGGGCAAAAGCAGCATCGGCCGGGCGGACGGCGACGTGGTTCCAACCATCGACCTGCCGGAGCCCTCCGACCGGCTCCGGGTATCGCGCGACCACGCCCTCATCGTCGTTGTCGAAGGCTCCATTACGATCGAGGACAAAGGGAGCAGTAACGGGACGTTCGTCAACCAGACGCGCATCCCCAGTGGCAAGCAAATACCTCTGAGACTGGGCGACAAATTGCAGATCGGCAGCGTCAGCCTGCGGCTCGTGCTGCCGTAAGGGCGAATGGGGGGCGTAAATGGGGACATACCGAATTAATTTTGCAGAACAAGTCGATGCAGCAGACCGCCGCCCCTAAAGCCGGTTGCGCGGCATGGAGTCGTACCCCGAAGTCGCGAAACGGGTCAAGGGAAGTTGGGACGAAACAAGCCCCAAGCTTCAGGATGAGCGAAGCGATTCCTGGGGGTCCATGCCGCGCAAGGACACGACCCCCACCAATCGCGCTGCACATGGTGGGGCTTGGTGGATTGTCTGCGCCAACCCATTGATCGCCAGGAACGCCGGCGCCCAGTGGTAGTGGTCAAGCA
>JAYSSW010000621.1:0-3662 GCA_043720335.1 Planctomycetia bacterium | reverse complement strand
CCGTGACCGCCATCAGGCCAACGGCGGTGGTGAAGACGTCGGGCTTGCCGCGCGGCGTGTCGCTGAACCCGCCGCTGGCCGGGTCATGGCAGCTCTCGACGAACTTCACGCAAGCGGCCTTGTCGGGGATGTCGCCGCCGAGATGGTGGAGCGCCCGCACGGCAGCCGAGGTGGCCCGCAGCGTCGGCGTGACATCCTGCTGCGTCGCGGTCGACAGGAACCCGCCGGAGCGGGTCTGCAGCTTCTGCACGTAGGCGACCGCCGCTTTGCGGTCCGCCGCCGCGTCGCCGGCGAGCAGTTGCGACGGAACCAAAGCGAGCAGCAGCGCGAGGTGAAGTCTCATGGCCCAATCTCCAAAGGGTGAAGCGGACAACGAAGCTGGTTGTAGCCGCTGACGATGCGTGCGCCAAGCGGTTCACGCCCAGCACATCGGCGTGTCGAGCGGCAGCGCGCCGTCGCGCAGGGCGACGAACAGGCACGCGGCGACGAGGTCGGCGCTGGCGCCGGGGTTGCGCGAATGGCCGGCCGCGCACAGCCAGGCGTCGAAGGCGGCGCACGCGGCTCGGCCGGCGTCCGTGTCGGGCCAGCCGGACGCCAGCGTCTCGGCGGCGCGGCGGCGCGCTTCCTCCGCTTCGGCGACGCCTCGTTTGCGCAGGATCAAGCTGTCGGGCAGCGCGGCCAGCCAGTGCAGATGGCAGCGCTGGATCGCCGTCTCCAGGTCGTCGCCGCGTCGCAATCCTTCGAGCAACACAGGCACGCCCAGGTCGAACACGTCGGCGTAGCCGTTGGCGTACTGGCGGGCGATCAGGTCGCGGTCCTGGGCCAGCGCCATGATCGCGCGCAGCGGCAGCGTCGGCTCGTCATGCACGTCCTGCGACTCGGCCCTGCCGATGCCGCCGGGAATTGCGAGCCTGATCGCCTCGAAGACCGCGCGCGCGTCGGCCACGTCGAGGTTACGCAGCACCGCTTCGACACCAGGCCGCAGCGGAATTTCACGAGGCACGGCGGCGAGCGGCGCCAGCAGCAGCACGATGCCGAGGTTCGTGTTCGTCGTCACGACCTTCCGCGTTTCACGAATCGCGTGCAGAATGCGTTCGCCGACCGGCGCGGCTTCGGCGATCACCGGAGCGATGGCGTAGGCGCTGACGAGGAAGTCGAGGTAGGTCAGGTCGGCGAAGTCGCGCTCGGGGTGGACGTTGCCGACCTTGCGCGCGGTCGCTTCCCAGATGCACGCGGCCCGGATCATCGCGCATAAATCGCTGCTCATCCGGGCCACCTCGCCGACGCCAAATGGATCAGGACTTCGCGGGCCACATCGACGCCGGTCGTCGGCGCCAGGGCGCGCCAGCCGGGGACGGCGTTGACCTCCAGCACGCAACAGCCGCCGTCGGGGCGGGGCAGCAGATCGACCCCAGCCACAACGGTTCCGACCGCCTCGGCCGCACGCAGCGCCAGGCGCTGCTCGTCGTCGCTGAGGGTGATCGGCTCGGTCCAGCCCCCTTGCGACACGTTGGTGCGCCAGTCGTTCTTCGCGTGCCGTCGCATCGCAGCGAGGACGCGGCCCGCCATCACGAAGGCGCGCAGGTCCCAGCCGGGATGGTGGACGAACTCCTGGAGGTACAGGATCGTTTGCAGCCGTTCGAGCGTGCAGAAGGTTCGCCAGGCGATGTCGGGATCGCTGACGCGGACCATGCCGCGCCCCTCGGAGCCGAACAGCGGCTTGACGACGACGTCGCCGCCGAGGTCGTGGAGCGCCTGCATCGCGGTGTCGGCGTCCTGGCAGACGATGGTGCGCGGCACCGGCAGCCCGGCGGCTTCCAGCTTCGCGCTGGCGAGGTACTTGTCGACGCACACCTCCAGCGCCAGCGGCGGATTCAGCACCCGGCAGCCACTGAGGGCGAGCCGGTGCAGCAGGTCCATGCGGAACACGACCTGCTCCAGCGACCCCGGCGGCATCGTCCGCACGATGACGGCGTCGTGGCCGTCGAGCGAGGTGCGCCCGCCGGGGAGCGTGGCGGAGACGCGGTGGAACTCGACCGGCGCCGCGTCGTGGCCGAGCGCCGCCGCCGCGCGCATCAGGTCGCGCACATGCCAGCCAAGTCCGCGCGAGAGGAGTGCGATTCGCATGAGCAGGGGCCAGTAGTCAGGGGCCAGTGGTCAGGGGCCAGCAGGGGGGCCGAGACGCTTCTGCTTCAGGCGAACGGCCTGCGTGAGCGGGCTGGTGGAATCATCAACCATTGCGTGGTTCCACCAGCCCGCTTACGCAGGCCGTTCGCTGGGCTTTTGATGCTTCATCGACCGCCGACGTGGAACAACCCCTCACATCGGGAAGTTGGTTTTCCTGGTTTCCTCAATCCTGCTGCGCCGGCACGCTCTGCGCGGGGTGGCCGAGCGCGCGGTACAGGCGGAACTGCGCCCGGTCGTAGCTGGTGACGGCGGCGAAATAGTCGCTGTACGCCTGCTGCAAGGCCTGCACCGCGGCGATCGCCTCCTGCGGGCGGACCACGAGCAGCACCACGTCGCCGACGCGCTTCGTCTGGTTCATCGCCTCGAAGTTCTTCTCCGCCGAGTCGAGCGCGTCCTTCAGGCCGGCTTCGGAATCCCGGACGCGCAGGGCGGCTTCCTGCGACTGGGTGTGGGCTTCGACGACCTCCGCCGCGATGGTGTCCTGCCACTGGAACAGCTTCAGCACGGCGATCTCGTTGTCGGCCTTGCGTTCCTTGACGCGGGCGAGGTTGCCGAACCCGAGATTCTGAAGTTCCCAGACGAACTGCACGTCCCAGTCGCTGCGGGCGCTGAACTTGCCCATCTGGCTGTTGACGCCGCCGCCGAAGACGCCGGCCGCGAGCGTTCCCTGCGGCGTGGAGGTTCCGCGCAGCAGCAGGCTGGGGATGAGCGGCCTCATCTTCTCCTGCTTGAGCCGGGTCAGCGTCGCCTGCACCAGCCCCTGCTGGGCGGCGAGTTCGGGCCGGTGCGTCAGCGCGATCGGGATCAGCTCGTCGACGTTGAGGTCGTTCTTGACGAGATGGATCAGCAGGTTCGGCGGCTCCAGCGGTTCAACGAGCGACGCCGCGTCGAGCCGCAGCAGCCGCACCAGCTGGGCGCTCGTCGTGCGCCAGCGTTCCTGGGCGAGCGACACGACCTGCTTGCGCCGCGCCAGCTCCGCACGGGCGCGAACCGCTTCCAACGGCAGGATCAGCGCGGGAGACAGCTTCTCGGTGCGGCGCGACAGCTCCTCCGCGCGCTGCAGCGCATCGACGGGACCGATGACTTCGCCGCGCGCCTGCTGCACGTTGAGATAGGCGTCGGCGACGGAGAGCATCACGTCGTTCTGCGACGCCTGCCAGGAGGCGCGGCGGGCTTCAAGGTCTTGGCGCGAGGCGAGCGGCGCGTAGATCGCGTCGGAAAGGGCGAACGTGGCGACGGGTCCGGCGCCGACCGTGAGTGAGCTTTTGCTCGTGCCGAACACGCCGCCCGCCACGTCCTGGAGCTGGCCGTCGTGGCGCGCGTAGTCGGCGCCGAGGTAGATCGTCGGCAGCCACAGCGCGTTCGAGCGCTGGAGCTGGGCGGCGGCGCGCTGCACCTCCTGCGTCGCCACCTGCACGTCGATGGGGCGCACGTTCGCCAAGCGCAGCGCGGTCGCCAGGTTGATCGGCAGCACC
>JAYSSW010000620.1:0-1612 GCA_043720335.1 Planctomycetia bacterium | reverse complement strand
GCACCGTTGGTGCAAAACAGCCGGCGAACCGAGTTCGCGCCGACTATCGCCTGTGCAATCAATCAATCCATCGGGAAGGGAATCGGCCCCTTGGCGGCTTCTTCGTCAAACACGATTTCTTCTGGTGGAACGATCACCACTTTGCCATCCTGCCAGACGGCGATGGGATGCCCCAGCAGCTTGTGCAGGCGCAGCCGTTGCTGCACGGCGCGATGGATCGCTTTGGCGTGGCCGTCCGAATCGGTGAAGTTTGCAGGCATTTGGTCCATGTTCGGCGTCTCCTGGATCGCGTCAGTAGCTGAGGTTCGCTTGCAACCAGCGCTCGGCCTGGGCGACCGTGATCCCCTTGCGGCGGGCGTAGTCCTCGACCTGGTCGCGCGTGACGAGATCGACGGCGAAGTAGGTCGCCTGCGGGTGGGCGAAGTACAGGCCCGACACGCTGGCGGCGGGCCACATCGCGCCGCTCTCGGTGAGCGTCATGCCGGTGCGCTGCTCAACTTCAAGAAGCTGCCAGAGCGTGAACTTGCCGCTGTGGTCGGGGGACGACGGGTAGCCGTCGGCCGGGCGGATGCCGCGGTACTTCTCGTCGATGAGTTCGTCCTTCGACAGTCCTTCGCCAGCGCCGAAACCCCAGTCGCGGCGTGCCAACTCGTGCATGTGCTCGGCGAACGCCTCCGCCAAGCGGTCGGCGAGCGCCTCGGCCATGATCGCGTTGTAGTCGTCCAGCTCCTTCTTGAAGTGGTCGGCCAGCTCCTTCGCGCCGAAGCCCGCCGACAGCGCGAACGCGCCGACGTGGTCCTTCAGCGGCGAGCCGACCGGCGCGACGTAGTCGGCCAGGCTGCGGAACGTCGTCTGCCCCTCGCGCTGCCACTGCTGGCGCAGCATCGGCAGCCGGCAGCGCTCCGCAGTCCGCGACTCGTCGGTGTAGAGGATGATGTCGTCGCCGTCGCTGGCGGCGGGGAAGAAGCCGTACACGCCGCGTGCGGTGAACAGCTTCTTCTGCACGATGCGCTTCAGCATCGCCTGGGCCTTCTCGAACAGGTCGCGCGCTTCCTTGCCGTACACGGCGTCGTCGAGGATCTGCGGATGCTTGCCCTTCATCTCCCACGCCATGAAGAACGGCGACCAGTCGATGTACTCCGCCAGCGTCGCCAGCGGAGCTTCATCCATCGTCTTCGGCCCAATGAAAACGGGCTGCGGCACGTCCTCCGCCTTCCAGTCGATGGTGAATCGATTGGCGCGGGCCTCGTCGTACGAGGCGAGCTTGCGCTCGCGGCGTTTGTGGAAAGCCTCGCGGTCGCGCTCCTGCGACGCCCGGTTGTCGCGGTCGAGGTCGGGCCTCAGGTCGGGCTTGATGATCTTGTCGACCACGCCGACGCAGCGCGACGCGTCCTTCACATGGATGACCATCCCGTGGTAGTGCGGCGCGATCTTGACGGCCGTGTGCTTGGCGCTGGTGGTGGCGCCGCCGATGAGCAGCGGGATCTGGAAGCCTTCGCGCTCCATCTCCTTGGCGACGTGGACCATCTCGTCGAGCGACGGCGTGATCAGTCCGCTGAGCCCGATGATGTCGGCGTTCTTCTCGCGCGCCATCGCCAGGATTTTTTCGCAC
>JAYSSW010000619.1:0-3672 GCA_043720335.1 Planctomycetia bacterium | reverse complement strand
AAAGTCACCGGTAGGAGGTCCACGATGGCAAGACAGCGACGCAGCTACACGCGTGAGTTCAAGATCGAGGCGGTCAAGCTGGTCACCGAGAAGGGCTATTCCGTGGCGGAAGCCGCGCGTTCCCTCGGCATCGGCGAGAACCTGCTCCGCTCCTGGAAGGCCGCCGCCGACAAGACCGGCGACCAGGCCTTCCCCGGCCACGGCAACCTCCCGGCCGTCGAGCAGGAGCTCCGCCAGCTCCGTGCCGACAACAAACGGCTCCTCATGGAGCGCGACCTCCTGAAAAAAGCGACGGCCTTCTTCGCCAGGGAGGCCCTGTGATCTTCTCCTTCATCGAGCAGCACAAGGACCTCTGGCCCGTCGCCCTGATGTGCGACACCCTCGGCGTTTCCTCCCAGGGCTTCTACGCCTGGCGCGGCCGCCCCGCCAGCGCCCAGCAGCGCCGCCGCGACGTCCTCCTCGTGGAGATCCGGGCCGTCCACGCCGAGGTCAAGCAGCGCTACGGCAGCCCGCGCATCCACGCCGAACTCAAGGCCCGCGGCTCCGGCGCCAGCGTCAACACCGTCGCCCGACTCATGCACGCGAACGGCATCCGGGCCAAATCCGCTCGCAAGTTCCGCAACACCACCGACTCCAACCACCCCCTCCCGGTGGCCGACAACCTCCTGGACCGGCGGTTCGATCCCGCCGCCCCCAACGAGAAATGGACCGCCGACATCACCTACATCCCGACCCGCGAGGGCTGGCTCTACCTCGCGGCGGTCGAGGACCTCTACTCGCGGCGCGTGGTCGGCTGGTCGATGGCCGACCACATGGAGAGCCGGCTGGTGGTCGACGCCCTGGCGATGGCGGTGGCGCGGCGGCTGCCGGGCGAAGGGCTGCTGGCGCACTCCGACCGGGGCAGCCAGTACGCCAGCGACCACTACCAGCGGCTGCTCGCCCAGCACGGCATCGCCTGCAGCATGAGCGGCGTGGGCCAGTGCGGGGACAACGCGCCGATGGAGAGCTTTTTCGCCAGCCTGAAGAAGGAACTCGTCCACCACGAGGACTACCAGAGCCGGGCCGAGGCCAGGGGCAGCATCTTCGAGTACATCGAGGCGTTCTACAACCTCAAGCGGCTCCACTCCTCCTTGGGCTACCTCTCCCCAGCCGACTATGAGCAACCCCGATAACCCTTAACCCCGTGTCCACTTTTCCTGGGGAATTCCAATGTCGGCCGCTTGGCCCGGCGTCAGCTTGAATTCCACCGGCATGCCCAGGCCGTTAATCATCACACGGAGTTTCATGGAGAAACCGCCACGCGAACGGCCCAAGGCCTGTTGGTTCAAGTCGGTGTCGGCGCCCCTTTTTTCGCGCCCGCCGCGTGCTGGTGGGCGCGGATGACGCTGGAGTCCACGATCAACCATTCCAGGTCGGGGTCGTGGAGCTCCCGAAAGATGCGGTCCCAAACTCCCTTGCGTGCCCAGCGATCAAACCGTTTCTAGGCCGAATTCCATTTGCCGAAGCGTTCGGGAAGATCCCGCCACTTCGCGCCAGTCTTGGCGATCCACCAAACGGCATCGACAAAGAGCCGATTGTATCTGCAGTCACGCGCGGATCGCCTCTTGGCCCGGCAGAAAGTTCTTGATTCGTTCCCAGTGTTCATCCGAAATCGCGTGGCGCGGAAGCATGGCGGACCCTCCGTAGCTCGCAAAACAGGGGCCGCAGTCTACCTCCGCTGCCCACTATTGTCCACACGGCCTAGCCCCTTCGAGCTGCGTTTGCAGCAGGGCCGTTCGCAAATAGAGATTGGCCTGAAAGGCGGGATTGAGTAGATGAGGGCAGCCACTTTCCCGTGCTGGAGGTTGCCACGATGGCTCCGCTTTCCCTGCTTGAAGCCCTGGCCGACGTGCCGGATCCGCGAGGCCGCCACGGACGGCGCCACCCGCTCCTGGCCATTCTTTCCCTCACCGTGCTGGCCATGCTCCGTGGCTGCAAGGGCCCCACGGCGATCTCCGAGTTCGGCCGAGTCCATGGGTTCCCTTGGCTCACGCCCTCGGATTCCGTCGGGGCAAGACTCCCGCTCCCTCGTGCCTTTCCGATCTTTACAGCGATTTGGACCCGGTCGCTTTCGAGGCGGCTCTCTCCCGATGGATCGCTTCGCGCACGCCATTGCCCGCCGACGGCGAGGACAAGCAATCCGTCTCTCCGGACGGCAAAACCTTGCGTGGCAGTCGCGACGGCGAGGCTCCGGGCCACCACCTCGTGTCCGCCTACGCCCATGAGCACCGGGCTGTCCTCGCCCAGATCCGAGTCGATGCCAAGACCAACGAACACAAGGCCTCTGGAACTGCTGGGCATCCTGCCGGTCAAGGGCCGCGTGGTCCTGGGCGACGCCATGTTCTGCCAACGCGACGTGTGCGCGAAGATCGTCGAGCAAGGCGGCGACTACCTGTTCACCGTCAAATGAAACCAGCTCGGGTTGGAAAGAGACATCGCCGCAGGGTTCAGCTTCGAGGCCGGCGCCCGCAGCATCGCTGCGGCGTTTTCCCCCGAAGCCCCTGCCTCGTGAGTCGCCCGACCGGGTGCACACCACCCTGGAAAAGGGCCACGGCCGAGTGGAGAAACGGACGGTGCGAACGACGTCGATCCTGACGCTCCACCAGAAGTGGGCGGGCTTGGCCCAGGGGCTGGAGATCACCCGGGAGCGAACGGTCAAGGGGAAGACGACCATCGAAGTGGAGTATGCAATGACCAGCCTCAAACCGGAGGAGGCCAAGGCCGAGCGGCTGTCCGAGCTGGTCCGGAAGCACTGGGGAATCGAGAACGAACTGCACTACGTGCGAGACGTGACGCTCGGCGAAAACGCCTGCCGGGTGCGGAGAGGTTCGGCCCCGCAGGTGCTGGCCGCGGTGCGCAACGCCGTCATCCACCTCTTGGCCGGAATGGACGCACCAAGCCACGCCGCCGCCATTCGCCGACTCAATGCTCGTCCCGATGAGGCATTCGCTCCTCTCGATCTCACGCAGGATTAAAAACCGAACGGCCCTGGCTGCGTTTGGCGTCGATCGGGAACGCCGCCCCATGCAGCGTCGCTGCGGTCAACAGCCAGCAGGTGCGGCCGCACCGCTTCCAGCTCGTCTCGTCGGCGTGCTTGACGTCGGCCCGCTCGGCCGTCTCGACCGCCTCGGCGTGCGCCGGCGCGATCGCCTCGCTGACCTCCTGCTGCGGGTTGCAGACCGTGGAGGCCGCAGGTGGCACGCTGAGAATCATTCGACGACCTCCTCGACCGCGCGCTTGCTGAGGCCGTGGGCGCCGCTGCGCTGCGCGACCGCGGCGGTGAAGTGCGGGCCGAAGACGTGGACGCGGACGGGTTCGGGGATCGTCTCGTGGTTGGCGGTTCCGCAGTCGCCGCAGACGCGGGTGTGGGCCTGGTGCTCGACGACCTCGACGAGGACGGGGGCAGCTCGACCGTCTGGAAACGGACGGGGGGCGGGTCGTCAGGGGTCGGCGTTGAGGGCGAGGGGGAGCTGGCAGCACTGGCAGACGTGGGACGTGCAGGACGAATCGATCGAACTGCTCGACGGGCAGGAGTTGGTGGAGGTGGGGCGGATGTCCGGGCTGTCCGCCGCGTTTGCGTTTGGACTTCTTCTTCCGGACGGACTTGGGGGTGCCGAGGGGGTTGGCGGAAGG
>JAYSSW010000618.1:0-7691 GCA_043720335.1 Planctomycetia bacterium | reverse complement strand
GCGCCCGCGCTCCGCTGCGCGTCGCGGCTAAACTTTGGCCTGCCGACTGCGCCAGTTCTCCTCGGCGGAGCTGGGCCGCAGGTACCGCGGCTCGACGGCGAATGGGTCGTCGCGCTCGCCACGCAAGTAACGCGGCAGCGCGAGCTTCAACAGCCCCTGCGGACGTGGCAGCCAATGCTCGCTCGCCAGGACCGCCGCGTGGCCGGCGAGCTGCGCCGCGAAAACCTCCAGGCCCGACCCCGTCACCGGCTGCTCCGCTGGCAGTTCGGCTTGCCATTCGGCGAAGGGGCGGATCGCCAACGGCTCGGCGTGGATTTTCGACTCGTCGATTCGCGTGAAACGCTGCACATAAATCTTGCCCTGTTGCGCGTCGGAAATCACGTCGGCGCTGCGGATCGTGTCGGGGAGCTGGGCGAAAATCACCTCGAAGGTGTCGAGCGCAAGAAGCGTGCAGCCGACGGCGTAGGCGAGGGTCTTGGCCGACATGGCGCCGACGCGCAGCCCCGTGTAGCTGCCGGGGCCGACGCTGACAGCGACTGCGTCCAACTCCTTCGCCCGCCAGCCCTGCTCCTTCAACAAAGCATCGACGGCCGGCGCCAGGTCGCGCGCGTGCCGGCGTGCTTCGTCGAGCGAGCGCTGGCCGACGATCCGGTCTCCGTGCGCCAGCGCCACCTGTCCCACTTTGTGCGACGTTTCCACCAGCAGCATGCGCGGCGAGTACGACACCACTCCCGACATTGTTTTTCCCCGAAGCACTTGGCAGAATGACCGCATGAAAGACGCCTTCATCCTACACACCGACGGCGGGTCGCGCGGCAACCCCGGCCCCGCCGCCTACGCCTACGTCATCGAACGCCCCGGCCATCCCCCCATCGAGGAGATGGTCTTCATGGGCAGTTCCACCAACAACCTCGCCGAGTACACCGGCATGCTCAAAGCCCTGGAGCATTCCCTGGAACTGGGCGCCAGGCACGTCGTCGTCAACAGCGACAGCGAGCTGATGGTCAAGCAGATGAACGGCGACTACAAGGTGAAGAACGCCGGCCTGCTGCCACTCTACCAGCAGGCGACGAAGCTGGCGAAGCAGTTCGAGACGTGCAAGTTCAAGCACGTCTACCGCGAGCAGAACACGCACGCCGACCGCTTGTGCAACGAGGCCCTCGACAACCCGCACGACTCGCCGCCGCGCATCCCCGACGCGCCGAAAGCGAAAACGGAGCCAGCCCCGGCGAAGCCCGCCGACCCGCACGCGAAACTGCACGCGGCCGCCATCGATCTGCTGGAGGAGTTCGCCGAGTCGTGGCGGCAGAACGACCCCGCCGCGACGACGCCCGCCGACGCCTGGAAGGAACTCTGGTCGCTGCTGCGCAAGCACGAAGCCGTGCGCGAGTGAGTGTGCATCACGGGAAAGTTTAGCCGTTCGCCTACGGCGAGCGCGGGCGCAATGCCACGCCGCGATTTCCATCATCGGCGTGCGCCGTGTCCGCGCTCGCCGGGTGCGAGCGGCGAAACGCCGACTTCGACCAGCTCCGCTTCGCTGCTCGGCGCGGGAATCGGCAAGGAGGGTGCGGACGGCGGCGCCGCAGGCCACGGCGATCGGCTGAACGCTCCTGCGCGGCAGGTCGGAGAGTAGGCCTCGACGGGAGGCGTGCAGGCGCTTGGCGGTGCGCTTCTGGCCGAAGAGCTGCACATCGACTTTGAAAGCCGAGCCGAGATCCCGGATTGGTCGCGTCGTCATGACCCACTTCCTTGTGCTGGAGGAGGTTGCACGAATTCCACGCCGGCTGGCCGCAGTTGTTGCAGCGCGGTAGTGTTAGTTTGCCGAACACCGTCCACTTTCCCGACGAAGCGGAGCCTCATGCCAAGCAACGAAACGCAGGAACTACTACAGCTCAACCAGGAGCTGCTCAACAGCATCGTGAACGCCGACTGGCACGCCTACGAGAAGCTGTGCGACCCGGCGCTGACCTGCTTCGAGCCGGAGGCGCTGGGGCAACTTGTGGCTGGGATGGAGTTCCACCGCTTCTACTTCAAGTTCGGCGCCGCCGAGGAGCCGAACCTGACGACGATGGCGTCGCCGCATGTGCGCATCCTGGGCGACGTGGCGATCCTCAGCTACGTCCGGCTCAACCAGCGCGTCCTTGCGGATGGCACTCCCGTCACGCGCTCCGTCGAGGAGACGCGCGTCTGGCAGAAGCAGGACGGCGTTTGGAAGCACGTTCATTTCCACCGTTCGCTCCCCACGAAATGAGCGACGCCACCCCCCTGCCGCGCCGGCTCAACGCCCGCAGCCTGGCGCTCCATGTCCTGCTCGAATGCCGACTCAAGGAGGCGTACGCGCAGGAGCTGCTCGACCACGCTCTCCAGCAAGCCAAGCTGCAGCCCGCCGACCGTCGGCTCTGCACGCAGCTCGTCTACGGCGTGCTGCGCCGGCGCGGCACGCTCGACGCGCTGTTCCGCCCGTTCATCAATCGACAGCCGCACCAGGTGCAGACGTGGCTGTGGGATGCGTTGCGTCTGGGGACGTATCAGATCCTGCTGCTGACGAGCATCCCGCCGCACGCGGCGCTCTATGAAACCGTGGAGCTGGCGAGCGACTGGGGCCAGCCGAACGCGAAGGGCTTCCTCAACGGCGTCCTGCGCAAAGTGCTGCCGCTCCTGGGCAGTGACAAGACGATGTCACCCGCCGCCGACGCTCTGCCGTTCGCGGACGGGGAATATCGCCGACTCACGCAAGCGGTGCTACCCGATCCGGCCCGTGATCCGGTAAAATACCTCATCGCTGGTTTCGCCTGGCCCGACTGGCTGGCGCAGCGCTGGCTGCCTCGCTTCGGCTGGGACGAATGTTTGCGTCTCGGCTTCTGGTTCGCGGGCCCGGCGCGCCTGTGGCTGCGCTGCAATCCGCTCCGCAGCGACCGGGCCAGCTTGCTGGAACGGTTGCAGGAGGCGAATGTCAACGCCGAGGCGGGCGAGCATCCGCAAGCGATCCGGCTCAACGATTTCGCCAACGTGCGCGAACTGCACGGCTTCGCGGAGGGTCACTTCGTCGTGCAGGACGGCTCGGCGATGCAGTTGGCGTCGGCGCTCAACCCGCAGCCCGGCTGGCGCGTCCTCGATCTCTGCTCCGCACCGGGCGGCAAGACGACGCACCTGGCCGAGCTGATGCAGAACCAGGGCGAGATCATCGCCTGCGACATCG
Organism: Planctomycetia bacterium; assembly: GCA_043720335.1. GTDB lineage: Bacteria > Planctomycetota > Planctomycetia > Gemmatales > Gemmataceae > JAYSSW01. The sequence continues at coordinate 4,492 of JAYSSW010000618.1, read as the reverse complement.
ACCCGCGCCGGTTGCGGCAGGTCGACGAGACGTGCCAACGGCTCGGCATCACCATCGTCCGCACACAAGCGTTGCGCCACGACGAGCCGGCTCCCGACCTGGAGTTCGACGCAGCCCTGGTCGATGTCCCTTGCAGCAACACTGGCGTGCTGGGCAAACGCCCCGAAGTCCGCTGGAGGCTTCAGCCGAAAGATCTGCAAGAACTGGTTCCGCTGCAAGCGCGGCTGCTGCAACGAGCTTGTGAGCGCGTGAAACCGGGCGGCGTGATCGTCTATTCCACGTGCAGCATCGAGCCGGAGGAGAATCGGCAGGTCGTCGACGCGATGCTGAAACGCGAGCCGAGTTTGACACGGGAAGCCGAACAGGAAAACGTGCCCGGACGACCCGCCGACGGCGGCTACTGGGCGCGGCTGAGAAAGCAACCATGACCAAGAAACTGTACCTCGAAACCGTCGGCTGCCAGATGAACGTGCTCGACAGCGAGCTGGTCGTCGGCGGGCTGCGCCGCCAGGGCTACGTCCTGACCGAGCAGACCGACGACGCCGACGTCATCCTGTTCAACACCTGCAGCGTCCGCCAGCACGCCGAGGACAAGATCTACTCCGCCCTCGGCCGGCTGCGCCACTTCAAAAGCGCCCACCCCGACGCGGTCATCGGCGTGCTCGGCTGCATGGCCCAGAAGGACCAGGAGATCATCAAGAAACGCGCCCCGCACGTCGACGTGATCTGCGGCACCGGGCAGCTCGCCCAGCTTCCGAAGCTGATCCGCGACGCCCGCGACACCGGCGCCCTTCAGATCGCCCTCAGCCTCGACCGCACCGAGTCGCGCGACGAAGTCGAACGCAGCTTCGAGAGCTACGACCCGATGCGCGACCCGTCGATGCGCCCCAACCCGTTCCAAGCCTACGTCCGCATCATGATCGGCTGCGACAAGTTCTGCACCTACTGCGTCGTGCCGAGCGTGCGCGGCCCCGAGCAGAGCCGACCGCCGGAACACATCCTCGCCGAAGTGAAGCAGCTCGCGTCGGAGGGCTGCAAGGAAGTCACGCTGCTCGGCCAAACCGTCAACAGCTACCAGCACGTCCATCGCGACGGCCGCCGCTCGAAACTGTCGGACCTGCTCGCAACGATCCACGACACGCCGGGCATCGAGCGGATCAAGTTCATCACGAACTACCCGAAGGACATGAGCGACGACCTGCTGCACGCGATGCGCGACCTGCCGAAAGTGCTGCCGTACCTGCACGTCCCCGCCCAGTCGGGCTGCAACGACGTGCTGAAGCGGATGAAGCGCATGTACACGGTCGAGTTCTACCGAGACATGCTGGCCCGCTGCCGCGAGATCCTGCCCGAAGTCACCATCAGCAGCGACTTCATCGTCGGCTTCAGCGGCGAAACGGAGGAGTCGTTCCAGAAAACCTGCGATCTGGTGCGCGAGGCGGGCTTCAAGAACAGCTACATCTTCAAGTACAGCCCGCGCCCCGGCACGAAAGGCCACGACCTGCTCGCCGATGACATCCCCGAGGAGGTGAAGAAGCGTCGCAACAACGACCTGCTCGCGCTGCAGAACGCCGCCAGCCTCGCCGACCACCGCAAGCAGATCGGCAGGCGCGTCGAGGTGCTGGTCGAGGGGCCGAGCAAGAGCGCCTGGAAGAACGAAAGTGGCCCCGTGCAGATGACAGGCCACAGCCGAGGCGACCACATCGTCGTCTTCGACGGCGCCAAACGCCTCGCGGGCCGCACCATCGAGATCGACGTCGTCGACGCCAGCTCGTTCACGCTGTTCGGCAACGTCGCGATCACGGAACAGATCGGCGTCGCCGATGAAGTTGGCTGCGACCACGCGCCCGCCACGGAGTCGCCGTCGCAGCGCGTCGCGCTGCCGTTGATCTGATCGAGGCGAGCACTGAATCAAGAATTTGCCACAGAGGTCACCGAGGACACAGAGAGAATGGGAAAGGGGTCGGAGGTGAGGGGTTGTCCCATGTCGGGGGTGCGCATCGAATGCAAAGCCCGGCGAACGGATTGTGCGTAAGCTGGCCGGTTGAACGTTCAATGATTGCAAAGTTCCACCAGACAGCTTACGCTGGCCGTTCGCCTGAACGAAAAGATCAATCAGGTTTCGATCACCTCTCGACCCGCCCAACATTCGCTGACTTTTCTTTCTCGGTGCCCTCGGCGTCCACTGTGGCTAATCTCTCTGCATCCTCCGTGGCGAATCTTGGCGAGTGCAAACTCATGGACCTGCAGCGCGTGCATCTGGAATCGGCCGAAGCCGCCCGCCCGCTTCTTGAGGCGTGGCATCTGCGCGACGGCGAGCGGGCCCTCCGCAACCTCAGGCAGATCCGCGACGCCGTCGGCGACGAGCGGCTCGACGAGATCAGCCACCCGCTCGGACGGCTGCTGCCTCGCTGCGCCGACTCCGACATGGCGCTCAACAACTTCGAGCGTTTCATCACCACGCCGGGCGGCTTGCAGCAGCTCCCCGTGCTGCTGGAGAGCCGGGCGCGCACGCTCGAAACCTTGCTGCAACTGTTCAGCACCAGCCAGTTCTTCAGCGACCTGCTCGTGTCGAACCCCGACTTCCTCGAGATGCTGCGGATCCCGCTGCGGTCCAGCCCCAGCCGCACCGAGTTGTTGGAACAGTTGCGGGGCGAAGTCGACGCGGCCCAGGAGGACGCCAACGTCCTGAAGGCGTTCCGCAAATTCCGCCAGAAGCACGTCCTGCGCATCGGCACCAACGACATCATCCGCGACCGCCCGCTGGAGGAGATCACGCGCGACATCTCGCGCGTCGCCGACACCGCCCTCGAAGTCGCGCTCATCGCGGCGCTGCGCACCATCAGCCGCCGCTTCGGCACGCCGTTCACCAACAGCAACGAGCCGGCGCGCTGCGTCATCCTCGCCTTCGGCAAGCTCGGCGGCAAGGAGCTGAACTACTCCAGCGACATCGACCTCATGTTCCTCTACGACCTGGACGGCGCCTCGCGCGGACCCGGCGTCACCCACACCGGCAACGACGACTACTTCGCACGCGTCGCCGCCGAGGTCGTCCGACTGCTCGGCACGCACACCGACCGCGGCCAGGCCTACCGCGTCGACCTGCGCCTGCGCCCCGAAGGCCATCGCGGCCCCCTCGCCCGCTCCCTGGCCAGCACCCTCGCCTACTACGACCGCATGGGCCGCACCTGGGAACGCCAGGCGCTCATCAAGGTGCGACCCGTCGCAGGCGACATGAAGCTCGGCGACGAGTTCCTGAAAGCCATCGAGCCGTTCGTCTACCGCAAGTACCTCAGCGCCGCCGAGATCAACGAGATCAAGGCGATCAAGCGGCGCATCGAGTCCAAGTCGGGCAAGGCCGGCGAGAGCGAGACCGACGTCAAGACCGGGCGCGGCGGCATCCGCGACGTCGAGTTCACCATCCAGTACCTCCAGCTCCACAACGGCGGCGACCTCCCCGAGATCCGCCAGCGCGGCACCTTCAAAGCCATGCAGGCCCTCGCCCGCCACGGCTGCCTCACCGACCCCGAGTACCGCGGCCTCGACGACACCTACCGCTTCCTGCGCAAAGCCGAGCACCGTTTGCAGCTCATGTTCGACCATCAGACGCACGCGCTGCCCGACCGCGACGAGGAGATGCGCAAGCTCGCCCTGCGCATGGGCTACGCCAACAGCGACGCCGCCGACCCGCTCCAGGCGTTCCTCGCCGACTACCGAGAGAAGACGAGCCTGAACCGCACGATCCTCGACCACCTGCTGCACGAGTCGTTCCACGTCAGCGCCGGCGAGGTCGAGCCGGAGTTCGACCTGATCCTCGACCCGAACCCCGACCCCGACCTGATCGAAGCGGTCCTCGGCAAGTACGGCTTCCAGGACGTGCCGAGCGCGTACCACAACCTGCTCCAGCTCGCGACCGAGAACATCCCGTTCCTGTCCACGCGGCGCTGCCGGCACTTCCTGGCGAACATCGCCCCGCAACTGCTGCGCGCCCTCGCCGCCACGCCCGACCCCGACATGGCGCTCGTCAACCTGGAGAAAGTCTCGGCCTCGCTCGGCGGCAAGGCGGTCCTCTGGGAGCTGTTCAGCTTCAACCATCCGTGCCTGATGCTCTACGTCGAGCTGTGCGCCTGGAGCCAGTTCCTCTCCGAGATCCTCGTCAGCAACCCCGGCATGATCGACGAGCTGCTCGACAGCCTGGTGCTGAACCAGCCGCGCAGCGCGGAGGAGCTGCGGCAGGAGCTGACCGACCTGTGCCGGGGCGCCGCCGACACCAATCCGATCCTGCACAGCTTCCAGGACAAGGAGCTGCTCCGCATCGGCGTGCGCGACATTCTCGGCAAGGACAACATCCTCGACACGACGACCGCCCTCAGCGAACTCGCCGAGACGATCCTCGCCCAGATCGCGGTGCTGCAGTACCCGTCGATGGTGAAGCGGCTCGGCCTGCCGGTCATCGAGAAAGGCTCCAAGGCCGGCGCCCCCAGCCGCTACG
>JAYSSW010000617.1:0-3685 GCA_043720335.1 Planctomycetia bacterium | reverse complement strand
TTCAGCTCCCAGCCGTTGAGGCTGCGGGCGGGATGCTGTCGGCGCACCTCGTCGGCGTCGACGCACTCGACGCCCCACGGCGCCAGCAGCGCCTGCCGGTCGGCGGGCATCTCGTCGTGCCGGCCTAGGTACCAGACCTGGATCGGCAGGGTGCAGCCGACGTGCCGCAGGGCGCGGATCGTGACGTAAAGCGACGCGAAGTACTTGTCGCCGCCGCCGGCGATGACGACGCCGCGCCCGTGATATTTTGCGACGGGATAGGCGGGCAGGCCGCGCATCGCCTCTTCCGCGCGGCCGAGCATTGTCGCTGAGTCGGGGCCGAACGGGTCGCGCGAGAGGTAGTCGGGGCAGCCGGTGCAGGAGCGAACTTCTTTTGATGCGGCGAGCGTGCAGCGTTCGTGCAAAGCGCACGCGAAAACGAATGCTTCCCGGCCGTCGTCGATGCGCGCGCCGCCGCGATGCACGCAGGGCAGCGCCGGGGGCAGCGGCGCGGGCGGCTCGTGGTCGGCGATGGCGCAGTCGGCGCAGAACGCGGCCGGCACCGCGGTCGGCGGCGTCAGGTACTTGGGCGAACGGCAGTGGTGCTGGTTCGGCCGCGACTCGTCGCGCCAGCGGCACACGGGCAGGGGACGCATGCCACGACTCACGGGGCCGGGGTGATCGTGACGGTGCGAGGCCAGCCGACGCACTCGCCGCCGGCTTCGCCCTGGAGCTGCAGGCGGAGCGGGAACGTCGCGTCGCGGTCGTCCAGCGTCTTCAGCACATAGGTGGCGACCAGCGACAAGGCCCGCTTCAGCTGCAAGGTCCAGGTTCGCGGCGCGGTCTTGTCGAGGATCCAGTAGCCGGCCTCGCCGCTGTCGGTGCAGAAGACGACGGGGGCGCTGAACCAGTCGCTGAAGTATTTCGCGTCCTGCGAGTAGACCAGCTTGGTCGGCGTGTTGAGCTGGGTGCTGGCTTTGCTGGAGCCGTCCAGCACGGGGGAGTCGAGCGAGAGGGAGAGAGCGACGGGGACCGGCTGATCCTTCTGGGCGAAGCGGTTCTGCAGGGCGGCGGCGGCGTAGACCTCGTTGTTCGAGCCGGACCCGGACCCGCAGCGGGAGGCCTTGAAGTCCTTGGAGTCCATGTCGGCAACGTCGTTGCCGTCCAGCGCCTGAACACTGACTCGTTTATTGTTGAGGACTGGAGTGGTGCTGGGAACGATCCCGGCGTTCACCCAGCCGGACCACAGGGAGCTGGACCCCTCGCGCGTCAGCGAGACGTAGGCCGAAGGAGAGCTGCCGTTGACGTCGGAGATGGACGCCTGGAAGCCGTTGTTCCCGCTGCTGAGGTTGTTGACCTGGACGAAAACCGCGTTGTTCGCGTTCACGCAAACATGCAGGTTCGTGGTGGGAGTGACAAAGTCGAAGGTGCCGGCGGCGAAGGGTCTGCAGGGGGACGCTGGGGTGGTCATGGAGCCTCGAAGGAAGGAGGACTAGTTGGGGCTGCGCGCCGCGAAGCGCGCTTTGGAGAAGCTGACACTGTTGCTGAAGCTGACGACGCCGACTTCGCCGGCGTTGGCGTCGCTCTCGAACAGCTTGTTGGTTTCGTCGGAGTACAAGCGGAACAGCTCGAACGCGCCGAACGTCGCTCGACTGAGCCGGTCGTGGTGCACGTCGAGCGAAAGGACGATCTGGCCGGGGTCGATCAGCGGCATTTCCTGCTCGTCCCGGTCGTGCCGGTGCACCTTGACCTCGCCGCGGGCGTTGTGCCACAGCTCCGCCCGGGCCCGGCTCGCGTAGTAGACGTGCTCCTTGCGGTCCCCGGTGCGGTGGCCGATGTAGACCAGCTGGAACCACGCGAACTTCTGGCCTGGGGTCTTGGCGTCTTTGACGGCGGCGTTCTCGTGGTAGCCCCAGAAGAGGCCGACGTTGCCGGTCCACGGCGACTGGGAGACGCCCGCCTCAAGCGTGAAGCGCGTGCGGGTGGTGTTCCCCAGCGGGAAGAGGAACAGGCCGGGGCCTTTGAAATCGATGACTTCGCGCGTCGGGTCGGACTGCCACAGCGAGAAGGAGTCCTTGAGATGCCCGAGCGGCATCGTTTTGCGGTCGAGCAGCGGGACGAACGTGTTGACCGGCTCCTCGTCGAGGTTGCGGGGCGACGGTGACAGCGACTGCGGTTGCTTGGGGCCGCCGTCGTCGAGGCGGGGGTTGCGGATCGCGGCGCTGAAATGCCAGCCCGCGCCGGCGAGCGTCCCCAGCACCAGCACCGCAGCGAGCGCCAGCGGCCAGCGCGGCGTTTTCCGCTCCGGTGGCAGCCGCATTCCCGACGTGACCGTCGCGATCTGCGACACGTGCGGCGAAAGGTCAGCATGTCCCGTCGCCAGCCGGCTCAGCTCCTCGCGCATCGAGCCGGGGATCGCCAGCACCGCGTGCTCGGCCGTCCCGTCCGACAGGCGCAGCAGCTGCGTCGGCTGGCATCCCGTCGTGAACGGCTCCAGCTCGAGCGCCACCTCGCGCCCCGCAGGGCAGCGCTGGCCCGGCTCCTTCGCCGTCATCCGCAGCAGCAGCGGCCTCAGCTTCTCCGGGACGCGCTCGAACAGCTCGACCTCGGACAGAGGCACATGGCGGTGCGCGTACAGCTGCATCGCCACGCTGTCGTACGCCGGCCCGCTGAACGGGGCCTTGCCCGTCAGCAGCTTGAACAGCGTGCAGCCCAGGCTGTAGATGTCGGCCCTGCCGTCGACGGGTCGCGTGCGGTCCGCCTGTTCCGGCGCCATGTACGAGAACGTGCCGATCGCGCAGCCGTCGGGCGTCTGCTCGCGCTCGCCGAGGCCCCCCAGGCTGCTGCGGGCCAGCCCCAGGTCGAGGATCTTCACCAGCCCCGATGTGGTCAGCATCAGGTTCGACGGCTTGATGTCGCGGTGAACCAGCGTGCGGTGGATGTAGTCCAGCCCCAGCGCCGCCTGCCTGGCCAGCTCGCACGCCTGCGGTGTTTCGAGCGCGCCTTTGGTCGTCACCAGCGTCCCCAGGTCGGTGCCGGGCAGGAACTCCATCACCAGGAAGAAGACGCCGTTCTTCTCCCCCGCGTCGGTCGCCCGGACCACGTTGGGGTGATCCATCTGGCCGATCAGCTCCATCTCCTTGCGGAAGCGCGTCACCAGTTCGCTGGTCGCGACCTTGTCGACGCGCAGCGTCTTGATGGCCACGTCGCGCTTGAGGTTGAGATGCCGGCCCTTGAAGACGGTCCCCATCCCCCCCTGGCCGATCATGCCGACCACCTGGTAGTGCTCCAGCAACAGCGGCAGCGGTTCAACGACCTGCTTGGTCTGCGTGCGGAGCGTGGGGGAGCTGTGGGGCATGGCATCCTCGCAGGAACCGTCGCCGCTACGGCTGGGCAAGGCGACGATTCGACGAGACAGGGAGATTCGCGTAGCGTATTAGAACTTTCCCGTGCAGCGGCGTCAAGCGAAAAATCAGTGTCTTTGGTCGTATTTCGACGAAATCGCTGGCATGAAGCTCACGAACCTGGCTGGGTGCTTGATCGATCGCCGGAAAAACAACTTTCCGTGTTGGGCTTTTTCCGAGATGGAACGGGCTGGCAGAACCTTGCGATCGTTGATTGTACTTTGCACGGGAAGGTATGAGACGTTCTCCGCCCTCCACCAACCCTGAGAGCCTGTGAAAAATTGCTTTTCCCCGGAAAACAG
>JAYSSW010000616.1:0-1623 GCA_043720335.1 Planctomycetia bacterium | reverse complement strand
GAGTAAGCGGTCGTGTGGTTCGACCCCCACCAATCGCGTTGCTCATGGTGGGGCTTGGCGGTTCCTGCTCGTTGGCCCCTTCTCGATCACGATGGCGTAGCGCATCGCGTCTCCTCCGGCATCTGCGCCTGCTTCCAGATGCTGTTCAATGTCTCGAACTGCGCGACACACGGCGATTCTGCGCGTCACGCCGGGTTGGTCGGGCCTTTCTCGTTGGCCTGGAACATGGCGCGGACGACGGGGCGGCGGAAGCACCAGCCGACGAGGAGGTAGACGAGGCCGAGCCAGGCGACGAACGCCAGGCCGCCAGCGACGTTCGCCGCGAACTTGCCGACGGTCGGCTCGATGTCGGCCCGGGCCGACTCGTACAAGCTCTGCGCCTGGGGCAGCGCCATGCCGACGATGAATCCCGACGTCCAGATCGCGTTGGGGGGCAGAGGGGGTTGTTCAGGGGCCATGAAGCGTGCTCCTTGGGTTGGATCGTCGAACAAGAATAAAACGACACCGCGTAACATGTCGGGCATCAATCACAGCGTGAAAGTCGCCCGGCTCACATGCGGCAGACCGGGCACACGCCAGAAGCCGATTCGCCCGGTTGCAGTGGATTCCCGCACAGGTAGCATGCCGCCGATCCCTCCGGGGAGGCCGCGCCGACCGCCGCCTCCGGCCGCGGCGCGCCAGCGGGGAGACGGCGCGGCGCCGTGTTCGTGAAGCCCAGCAAAGCGCCGGCGGGCAGTCCAACACCTCCCACGATCCAGGCGTTCGACGGGAAAGTGGACAACGCGCCGACCACGCCGCCACGCAGGGCGTGCGGCTGTAGGAGCATCCCCAGGACGAAAACGACAGCGAACGCAGCCGCCCCGCAGACGAGCGGGCCGACGACCGCTCCGACGAACAGCCCAGCGAGGTTCCGCGCCGTCACGCCGCCGCCAGCTCCACGGAGCACGCGGACCGCGACGACCAGGCTGGCCGCCAGCAGCAGCGGAACTCCCGCGAGCACGACCATCGCCAGCCCCAGCACGTTGTGGAAGGGCATCGCGTCCCAGGCGTGGTTGAGGAAGCCCCGCGTCGTGCTGGTTTCGAGGGCGGTCCGCCAGGCTTCCGCGACTCCGTGCCACGCGAGCCAGAGCGTGGCGAGGACGACCGCCAGCGAAAGAACAAGGAAGAAAATCCAGAGGAATGGATGCATCTCGATTCGCCCATGAGACATCAATCGGCCACCGTCCGAGCAGGAGTCCGCGAGGGGTTCCGCTACTTGTCCGGCACCACCGGGCGGCTGCCGCACTTGGGGCAGCCGACTTTCCTCCCCGTCATTTTCGCCGGGGTTTTCAGCTCCTTGCCGCAGCTGGGGCAGGCGAACCGGACCATTTCCTCCACAGGAGCAACCGGAGGCGGAGGCGCGTCCAGGTACGCGAACGGGTTGCTTTCGTCGTCAGCGGCCGCCTGCTTCCCGCGACGGCTGCCTTGGGCGGGCTCGCTCTCCGGGCTGGCGTTGTCGGGCGGGTTCGCACTTTGGGAGTCATTTTGCAGGAGGCTCTGCTCCCAGGCCGTGCTTTCCGCGTCGAGCATCTGTGATTTGAGATCCGCCAGCTCGCGGATGTAGGCGAAGGACACGTTCTTGAG
>JAYSSW010000615.1:0-7721 GCA_043720335.1 Planctomycetia bacterium | reverse complement strand
GCTTCGTAGCTCCATGATCACGCCGCCTGTTTGCGCAGGCGCGGCGCGGACTTTTCGACGACTGCTTCGAGCAGCGGCGCACCGACCTGCGGGACGACGCGCAGCTTGCGGAGGCGGTTGAAGGAGAAGCCAAGGATGTGCAGGCCGGTCGCCACCATGATGCGGATGTCGAGCCAGAGCGACTGCTGACGGACGAAATGCAAGTCGTAGACGAGTTTGGCGCGGACGCTTTCGAGGTCGGTGTCCGGGTGGAGCTGGACCTGGGCGAGGCCGGTGATGCCGGGCAGGACCGCGTGGCGGTGCTGGTAGCCGGGGACCGACTTCTCCAGTTCCTGCACGAACTCGGGGCGTTCGGGGCGGGGGCCGATCAGGCTCATGTCGCCGCGCAACACGTTGAGGAGCTGGGGCAGCTCGTCGATGTGCGTCTTGCGGAGCAGCCAGCCGATGGGGGTGACGCGCGGGTCGCCGGGGATGGTCCAGCGCGGGCCGGTGAGCGACTCGCACTTGTCGACCATGCTGCGGATCTTGAAGATCGTGAACGGCTTGCCGTTGAGGCCGGTGCGGACCTGCGTGTAGAACGCCGGCCCGCGCGAGGTGGCTCGCACGATGATCGCGGCAAGCATCATCACTGGGGCAGCCAGGACGAGGATGGCGAGCGCCATCGTGAAGTCGAGGACGCGGCGGAGCGGGGCGTAAATCCGTTGGCCTGTCGTCGGGACGTGGGCCGGAGTCGCTTCGACTTCAATCTTCGTGAAGTGGCGCAGCTTGCGGATCGGGCGGGCCGCTTCGTCGTTGTCGATCGCTTCGGGAGTATGGATCGTGTCCAGGTTGGTCAGCATCGTACTGGCCTCCTTGATGGGTCTAGGTCGGAGAATCCTCCCCGGCGGCGTACTCATCCTGGTCCGTCGCCGGGGCCGAAAAACAACAGCGGTTTACACGTCGCGCTGGAACACCGACCGCTCCAGGGCGGGCAGCAGCTCACGCAGGAAGTCGACGGCGGGGTCGCCTTCGACCGGTTCGTTGGGGGAAGCCATCTCGCGGATGACGTACATCTTGTGCAGCACCGGCTCGCTGGCGAAGGCGAGGCGGGGATTGTCGGCGATCTGCCAGTCCTTCTCGCCGTGCCAGGCCCAGAAGATCCGCAGGTTGGTTCGCTGATCGGCACGCTCCTTGACGAAGCGGGCGGTCCAGAACTCCGGCGGCGTCTTCGCCGAGTCGGAGGTCAGTTGGAATTTCGCGCGGGTGTCGACCTGGTAGCCGTTGCCAGCGTAGCAGACGTCGGGGGTGTGGACGCAGACAGGCCCGGACCGGCCGCAGGCGAGGAACAGCGTGACGCTCTTGCCGGTCTGCTCGTTCACGAAGCGGCGTGCGACGACGCCGGTCAGGCCCGACTTCGGGTCGGTGTCCATCTTGATGGGGCTGCTCTTCCACGCGCCGATGCGCTCGGGCACCTTCTGCATGCGCTCGGTCGCTTCGTGCAGGTCGGCCTGGCTCGACCAGCGGTCGGTCCAGACGCCGTGGACGATGCCCGAAGCGACCAGGATCGCGGCTGCACTGCCGAGGATCAACGTGCGGAACATGGGTTGAAGTCCTTTTCAACGATCGACAACGATGCCGTTCTGGATGCGAGTCGACTACGCCGCCGGGGTCGGCTGCTGCTGGGCGGGGTACTGGTAGCTCTTGCCGTAGACCTTGACCGGCACGCCGCTGACGACGGCGCCGAACAGGCGGATGCCGAGCGTGGAGAGCTGCTTGCAGGCGTCGTGGACCAGGTGCATCTGGCTCACGTCGCGCATCAGCGACAGGATGACGGCGTCGACCTGCTGAGCGATCAGCAGCGAATCGGTCGCGGGCAGCACCGGGTGCGAGTCGACGACGATGAAGTCGAACTCGGAGCGAAGCTTCTCGAAGATGCTGGTGACGCCCGACTTCGCCAGTTCCTGCACCACCTCGCGGTCCCAGTGGCCGGCGGGGAGCAGGAAGAGGTTGGCGTCGGCGGTCGTGGGACGGACGGCGTCGGGCAGCTCGACTTCCTGCAGGACGACTTCGCTGAAGCCGGGCTGCAGGGTCTGCTCGAACAACTGGTGGGCGGCGGGGCGGCGCAGGTCGCAGTCGATGAGGAGCGTGCGGCGGCCGGCGCGGGCCAGGCTCATCGCCAGGTTGCTGGCGAGCGTGGTCTTGCCCTCGCCGCCGACGGCGCTGGTGACCATGACGACGCGCATCGGCTCGCTGCCGTCGCCTCGAAGCAGCATGGTGCGGATCGCGTCGATCGACTCGACGAGGTTGTGGCGGTAGATTTCGTCCTCCTGGGGGTCGCCGGCGCCGCGCCGCTTCGGGTCGGGCATCTCCGGCACCTGGCCGACGACGCGCATCGCCAGGCTGGTGACGACCTCCTCCGGCTCGTGGATGCGGCGGGCGGAGCATTCCCACCACGACACGCCGAACATCGCCAGCAGCAGCCCCATCAGCGGGGCGGCCATCAGCATGACGATGCGCTTCTTCACGTCGCGGGTCTGCAGCTCGGCTTCGCCGATCGGGGCGATGCGCGGGCCGCCCGCCGCCGTGATCTCGGTCTCCTTCAGCCGCTTGTGCAGGTCGTCGGTCGCGTCGCTGAGCTGCTTGATCTCGCCGTCGAGCAGCGTGTGGCGGTTGACCGACTCCTTGAAGTTGGCGACCTTGTCGCCGAGATCCTTCTCGCGCTCGAGCATCTTCTCGAAGTGTTTCTCCCAGGGGACCAGATCAACGGAAACGAGACTGATCTGGTTCGCGACGTCGGCGAGCTGCTTCTGCTGCCCCTTGCGGCCGAACTCCAGGCGGACGACCTTGAGCCGGTCGTCGAACTTCTTCTTGGCCGAGGCGTGGTCGCCACGCGCCTGGACGAGATTGCTCTCGGTGTCGGGGTGGCCGGCCTTCTCCATGATGTCGACGGCGCGTTCGTGGCGCATCATTTTCGCGGTCAGGGTGCGCAGCTCCTGGTCGACGTCGACCATCTCCTTCTCCAGCGCTTCCGGCCCCGGCTCGGCCTGCATCCGCTTCTCGGTCGCCTTCAGGTTGGCGAGCTGGGCCTGCTTCTTCGACATCTCCAGTTGATTGGCGATCATCTGCTCCTGCACGCGCTGGAGCTGGTTCTGCACGTTCTGCTGGTGCTGCATCAGGGAAAGCTGGTCCTTGAAGCCCTGGGCGCGGAGCAGCTCCTCCTTGGTGTTGAACTTCGTGGTCAGGTTCTCCTTGGACCCCGCGTAGAGGACCTCGACCCTGCTGATCTGCGATTTGCGGGCCTTCTCCTCCTGCTTGTTGATCATGTCGAGGAACGATTTCGTCAGGTTGTTGACGATCACCTGCAGATCGTTCTGCTCCTCGCCGGTGAGCGAGACGGTGAGCAGCTCGGAGTTGTCGGAGAACTCGACCTTCAGGTTCTCCTCCATCCAGGTGAGCGTGCTGAGGGCGTCGGGGTGCTTCTTGATGAGGCGGAGGTGACGCACCTGATCCTGGCTGATCGTCTTGACGAGGACCTCGCGGCTCTTGAGTCGGCCGGCGAGCGTCTTGATGTAGGTGCCGAACTCGGAACGGCTCTCGTTGCGGCCGAACGGCCCGCCGTTCTGCGACGAGACCTGCATGATGGCGAAGGCGGTGAACTTGGCGGGCAGCGCGAAGTACGCGGCCGCCCCGGCGACGCCGGCGAGGACGATGCCCAGCGCGAACGCGAGCACCCAACGGCGCTTGAGCGCGCGGAGCATGGCGAAAGCGTCGGGCGTGTTGCTGAGCGCGGGAGGCCCCGCGCTGGCGATGGCCGCGGGCGCGGTTCGGCGGGGCAGGGTGCTGACCGGCTGCATCGGGAGCGGTTCGAACGGTTCGCGTTGCGGCGCTGCCACGGTGGTTCTCCCAGTCGTTCAAGGGTGTGTCGTCGGGATTCGAGCGCGATGCCGGGATGTGGGCGGCCCTTGGGATCAGGCCAGGTCGCCGGGTGGCGTCATCCCCGGTACAGGCCGGCCGGGGTGAGCTGGCTGGGGACGAGCGTCTTCGACGACTCCGGCGTGAGGAGCTTGGCGAGGACGGCCATCTCGAGCGCGAGGAAGGCGAAGCCGACCACGGGCATGGTCAGGCCAGCGTAGTCGTGGAACATGCGGCCCCCCGCGTTGTTGCCGATCGCCTCGAAGACCAGCCCGGTGGCGACGATGCGCAGGACGTTGGTCAGCAGCGCGATCGGCACCGCACTGAGGGCGAGCAGCATCTTCTCCCAGAGCGGCTTCGTGCTGACCACGGCGACGGCGGTCGACAGGGCGAAGAAGGTGACGAGCATGCGCAGGCCGCTGCACGCCTCGACGATGCCGAGCTCGATGTCGTTGAGGAGGATGACGTTCCCCTCGGCGAGCGCGGGGCGGCCGAGGACTTGCAGCAGGAAGGTGCTGGCGTTGGTGGCCAGGCTCTGCATCGGTCCCGACAGGGCGAGCGAGACGGTGTGGGGCAGCGGCACCATGAAGGCGAGGTACGCCACAGCGGGCCAGGTCCACGAGAACGCGGCCCGGCCGCCGGCCAGCACCAGCACGCCCACCAGCGCGGGCAGCAGCGAGATCGGGTCGAAGTACGAGAGGTGGTAGCGCGTGCCGACGAGCCGCAACCCTACCGAACCGGCGAGGATAACGAGGCCCAGGGCGTTGGGGCGCCATTCCTTCTTCAGCTTGCGGCGGCGCATCCAGAGGAGGTAGCCGGCGAAGAGCGGGACAAGGAACCCGTGCGAGTACTGCGGGTCGTTCCACCAGCGCGACGCCATTTCGGCGAGCGTGGTCCAGTAGCTCCACAGGAGGAGGACGGAGAAGCCGGCGAGGATCGAGATGCTGAGACGGGAAAGCGAAAGTGGACGTTCGGTAGGTGCGCTGCTCATGGGTGTCCCTCCGTGGAAACCGCGGTCATCCTTGGTGTGTGGCGTCGGGCCGAGCGTGCCTTTTCCCTCCTGCGAAAACGCGCTCGACGGTGGTGCTTCCTCAACGGGGTCGGATCGTGGATGGTCTCTTTGAGTGGGAGGCATCTTAATCGCGATGCGTTGCGCGTGTCAACCAGGCTTTAGCGAATCTGGAGATTTTTCGGCGATTTCCAGCGAGTGCGCGTGGAGAACGAATCAGGACGAAAGCCCAGGGACAGCCGTTCCTGGGGATTTTACCCAGGGACGGCTGTCCCTGGGCTTTCGGGGGTCAAGCTCCGCGCAACGACTCGACCGTCCGGCGCAGTCCTTCGACGAACGAGATCGCCGGGTCGTAGCCGAGGTCGTGGCGTGCAAGGTCGATCTTGGCCTGCGAATGGCGCACGTCGCCGGCGCGGGGTGGAGCGAACTTCGGCTCCAGCTTGCTGCCGAGGATTTCGTTAAGATGGGCAACGAGTTGCATCACCGAGGTCGAGCCGCCGTTGCCGATGTTGTAGACCTTGCCGACCGACGCGGGGGAATCGGCGGCTTTCTGCAGCGCCTGCACCGCGTTGGCGACGTAGGTGAAGTCGCGCGACTGCAGGCCGTCGCCTTCGATGGTCGGCGCTTCCCCGGCAAGCATGCGGGCGATGAACAACGCGATGACGCCGGTGTAGGGGCTTTTGGCGTCCTGGCGCGGGCCGAAGATGTTGAAGAAGCGGACCCGCGTCGTCTCCAGGCCGTAGACGGTCGTGAAGCTTTGGCAGTACATCTCGCCCGCCAACTTCGAGGCGGCGTAGGGGGACAGCGGCGCGATCGGGTCGGTCTCGCTGCGGACCGCGCCGGGCGTGCCGCCGTAGGCGCTGCTGCTGGCGGTGTAGACGACGCGGCGGACTCCGGCGTGGCGGGCGGCGTCGAGGACGTGCAATGTGCCGGTCGCGCAGACGTTGTGCGTCGTCACCGGATCGACCAGGCTGCGCGCGACGGAGGGGAGGGCGGCGAGGTGGAAGACGACTTCGCAGCCCGCCACCGCGTGTTTCACGGTGTCCGGCTCGGTAATGCTGCCTTCAACGAAGTCGATGCGGTCCTTGAAGGGGACAAGATTCGCCGCTTTGCCGGTGCTGAGGTTGTCGAGGACGCGGACGTTCCAGCCTGCATGCAGCATCGCGTCGACGAGGTGGGAGCCGACGAATCCAGCGCCGCCAGTAACCAGGCATTTTCGCATCGCATCACTCCTTTGATTGATTCGTCCGACAGCATTGTATGCGCGGTGGTGACGGCTGTGCCATCCTTGCGGACCACGCCAGCGATGACGACGCTGCCTTGCGGGAGTGTCACGCCTGCTTTGAGGCGGGGAAGCGACGTGGAAGCGGCCAATCGCACGCCGCCGCGTCAACCGCGCTTGCGCCGTTTCCCGATGAAAGTCGGCAGAGCATCCTGAATGCGCCGGGCAGAACCGCCAGGCGAGCAGGATCGATCGTCGGCTCTTTGAATGGAATTGAGGAGTCCGCACATGGAACGGTACCGTGTCGGCAAGCTGCTTCGTTTGGCCTCTTTGATGCTCGCGGGAGTTCCTCTGCTGGGCGGCTGCCAAGCCACCTCCGGCTTCGGCTCCCTGTTCGCTCGCAAGTCGCCCTCCGACCCCCAGCTCGCCAGCAAAGCCAGCCAAGCCAGCCAAAGCAACAGCTCTCCGGCCGCGCAGGCCAATGCGCCGCCCGGAAGCCGCCTTCTGGTCGCCTCCGGCATGGAGCTGGAATGGGCGATCAAGACCCCCAACAGCACCCCCGACATGGTGCGCACCGGCAAGGGGCGCGTCGCCCAGGACGGCTCGCTCGCCCTCGGCCCCTACGGCTCCTGCAAGGTCGGCGGCCTGTCGCTCGACCAGGCCAGCCTCGTCGTCGAACGCCACCTGTCGGCCCACATCCGCCAGCCTTCGGTGACGCTCAGCACGCAGCTGCCGACCAGCCCAGGCACGGCCGACATCGCCTGGCGCGCCCCGCAAGGGCAGACGGCCAGCAGCACCCCCGTCGCCCAGGGCACGAACCCGAAGGCGGGCATCGGCAAGTTCGACCCGATCCGCAGCGTCAACTACCAGCCGCCGTCGAAGGAGTCGCCGGTCAACGGCCCGTTCGTCAAGCAGGAACCCTTGTTCGCGTCGCGGCAGGTCGATGTGCTGCCGCAGCAGCAGGGCCATCCGCTGCACCACGGCCAGCAGGTGATCCTGCCTCGCCCCGGCGTGCCTGCGGAATTGAGCATGGTCTCGCTGCCCCCCTACGTCATCGGCCCCCCCGACGTGCTGCAGATCGAGTCGTTGAAGGGACTCGCCACGCAGCCGATCCGCGGCCCGCACCTCATCCGGCCCGACGGCTCCATCGGCCTCGGCATCTACGGCTCCGTGCAGGTCTCGGGCATGACAGTCGATCAGGCGAAAGAAGTGATCGCCCAGCGCATCCTGTCGCGACTCGACAAGAAGACCAAGCTCAGCGACATCATGGAGAACCTGAGCGTCGATCTGCTCGCGCTCAACAGCAAGGTCTACTACATCATCACCGACGGGGCTGGCTTCGGCGACCAGGCCTATTCGTTCCCTGTCACCGGCAACGAAACCGTCCTCGACGCCCTGTGCAAGCTCAACGGCCTGCCACCGGTTGCGTCGAAGAAGAACATCTGGGTCGCCCGCCGCAACGCCCACTTCATGGGGCCTGACCTGATATTGCCCGTCGATTGGGTGGCCGTCACGCAACGCGCCCGCTACGAGACCAACTACCAGATCTTCCCCGGCGACCGCATCTTCGTGAAGGCCGACAACTGGCGGACCTTCGAC
>JAYSSW010000614.1:0-7725 GCA_043720335.1 Planctomycetia bacterium | reverse complement strand
GCCAACGCGGTCGCGAAGCTATCATGCTTCAGCGATGTCGCACCATCAGCGGTCAAGAAAGGCCGGTTTTTCTGCGGTTTGAGGCGCTAAACAAGCACTTTTGATCGCCTCCCTTCTCTCCCTGCATCTGAATGAAAGTCAGGTAGGCCGCCAAAATTCCAACGAACAGACTTGCAACGGTAGCGTACGTTGAAATCTTTTGATGCGGCGTATCATTCGTAGGCATTTTTGATGCGCTCCGCGTTTCGATGCGAATTAGTCTATTTGACGGAAGGTGCCAAACATTGTCGCTGCCCCGTAGGTTCTCGATCTGCGAGGCATTTCAATCAATGCTGTCGTTGAAAATGTTCATGTTATATATTTTCTTCCTGAGATTCTTGTTCATGCACGCCTGGGGCTTGGTATCCTTTGCCTTTGCGGGAGTGCTCGGTTCCCGGATCTTCCCCTTTTCCTCGGAAATGTTTCTTTCTTTTCTTCCATTCATTTATCTTCGCTTTTTTTCCTGGGAAGGGTTTCTGTTTGAGCAATCGATTGATCTCGTCTTCAATTTCCTTCACTCGTTCAGGCAGCTTGTTTTTCGGATTCGGATTTATATGAGGAGCGTTTCTACCGCTTCCATGCTGCCGTTTGCCTTGTTGTCGCGCCGCAGGGTTCCATTCAGAATAGAATTGAATGAATTCTTCGTCATCAAGAAATACCCACAGCCTTGCATCCTCAAGCCAATGAGTTGTTTGTATAGACGTGAGTCTCTTGCCACAAATGTGTGACAAAATGCCACGAATTTGCTCAGTTTCTTTTTCAAGCAGGTCGTCCATTGTGATCTCCCAAACTTTGAGGAACTAGTTGATTGATCGAATGATGGATGGCAGTTGCAATCCTCGCCACCTCGTCTTGTCATGCAGGCCTATGCCTAGGACTATACCGCCACGCGTTCGCTCTGTCAACCGGCGCCGCCTCGCCTTTGTTGCCGCGCCTCTCCCCGTCGCGGCGGGTTGTCGGTAAACCAAGCTGCATTCTTCGCGAGGTGTCCATGCAGCATCGGCCCGGCTTGCCTGCGTTTCTCGACCAGGCCCAGTCCCACAACCTGATCCCCGTGTTCCGGCAGCTCGTCGGCGACACGCTCACCCCCGTCACCGCCTTCCGCAAGGTGCAGGACGGGCCCTGGGCGTTCCTCTTCGAGAGCGTCATCGGCGGCGAACGCGTCGGACGCTACAGCTTCCTCGGCTCCGGCCCGTTCCTCAAGATGCAAGCGTGGAGCGACCGCGTCCGCATCGACGACCTGCGCACCGGCGAGACCCGCGAGCTGACGCACCCCGACCCGATGAAGCTGCTCGAAGCCGAACTCGCGAAGTATCACATGCCGACCACGCTCGGCCTGCCTCGCTTCTGCGGCGGCGCGGTCGGCTACGCTGGCTACGACACGGTCCGCTACGTCGAACGCCTCGACCATCCGCCGCTGGACGACCGCCAGCTCCCCGACCTCTGCTTCGCGCTGTACGACCGCATGGTCATCTTCGACCACATCAACAAGACGATCGCCGTCGTCGCGCACGCCCACGTCGATCCGGCCAACCCGGAAGCGAGCTGGCGCGCCGCCTGCCAGCGCGTCGACGACTGGGTCGCGAAACTGAGCAAGCCCGGCGGCGAACCGCCCCTGGTCGACATCGCCCCCGGCGGCGCCGTCCAGCGCCGCCCCGCGTCGAACTTCGCCCCCGGCGGTTACGAAGCCGCTGTGGTGAAGGCGAAGGAATACATCCAGGCCGGTGATGTTTTCCAGGTCGTGCTGAGCCAGCGCTTCACCGCGCCGACAACCGCCACGCCCTTTGATATCTATCGCACTCTGAGAGTCGTGAATCCCAGCCCGTTCATGTTTTATCTTCAACTGGGCGACGATCTCAGTTTGGTCGGCAGCTCGCCGGAAATCATGGTCCGCGTCGAGGGGGACAAAGTCACGATCCGCCCGCTCGCCGGCACGCGCCCGCGCGGCAAGACGGAGGAGGAGGACCAGCGGCTGGCCGAGGAGCTGATCGCCGACCCGAAGGAACGGGCGGAACATATCATGCTCGTCGACCTGGGCCGCAACGACGTGGGGCAGATCGCCCGCTACGGCACCGTGCAGCTCAGCGACGTGATGGCGGTCGAGCGCTACAGCCACGTCATGCACATCTGCAGCAACGTGACCGGCAGGCTCCAGCCCGGCAAGACCGCGTTCGACGCGCTGCGGGCCTGCCTGCCCGCGGGAACGCTCAGCGGCGCCCCCAAGGTGCGGGCCATGCAGATCATCGACGAGCTGGAGCCCCATCGCCGCGGTCCCTACGGCGGCGCGGTCGGCTACGTCGATTTCAGCGGCAACATGGACACCTGCATCGCCCTGCGCACGATGGTGATCCACCATAACATCGCTTACATCCAGGCCGGCGCCGGCATCGTCTACGACAGCGTCCCCGCCTCCGAGCACGAGGAAACCATCAACAAAGCGATGGGCTTGCTCCGCGCCCTGGAGATCGCCGAGACGCAGCTTTCGTGACTTCGGATGCAGCGGACTTACTAACCCTGAGCGCAAGCGAGGGGATCGCAGCAAAACGGCTTGGCGAATATTGTCGTTCTGCGTGTCACCCTGCGATCCCATCGCTTGCGCTCCGGGTTAGTAGGGTACACAGTCGCTCATCGGAATCTGTTGAAGTCTTTCATCGAGAAGGAGAAGCATCGCATGGCTGAGAAAGTCGTCATCATCGGGTCGGGGCCGGCGGGCTGGACGGCGGCGATCTACGCCGCCCGCGCCAACCTGCAGCCGCTCGTCTACGAAGGCTCCGCGACCTGGGAGCCGAACCGCGTGAACGGCACCACGCCGCTGGGGCAGCTCAACCTCACCACCGAGGTCGAGAACTTCCCGACCTGGCCTCACGTCGACAACGACGTGCTCCGCCAGTTCGCGAAGTCGTCGCTGCCGGAGGACCGCTACGCCAACCTCGCGCACTACTACGAAGGCAAGCGAGCCCACCACGGCCAGCGCACCGTCTTCGGCCCCGAGCTGATGGAGTTCATGCGCCAGCAATCGTTGAACTTCGGCACCCGCATCGTCACCGACGACATCGTGAAGGTCGACTTCTCGAAGCGGCCCTTCACGCTGACCACGCGCGAAGGCGAATCGGTTGTTGCTGAAGCGGTCATCCTCGCGACCGGCGCCCGCGCCAACTACCTCGGCCTGCCGTCGGAGGACCGCTTCAAGAACAACGGCGTCTCCGCCTGCGCCGTGTGCGACGGCGCCCTGCCCCGCTTCCGCGACAAGCCGCTCCTCGTCATCGGCGGCGGCGACAGCGCCATCGAAGAGGCGACCTACCTCTCCAAGTTCGGCAAGCAGGTCTATCTGGTCGTCCGCCGCAACGAACTGCGCGCCAGCAAGATCATGCAGCAGCGCGCATTGACCAATCCGAAGATCACCCTGAAGTGGAACCGCGTCCTCGACGAAGTGTTGGGCACGGACACGGCCGGCGTCACCGGCGTGAGGCTCAAGAGCACCATCGACGACGGCGCGGAGGAAATCCCCGTCGATGGCGTCTTCCTCGCGATCGGCCACACGCCAAACACCGACTTCCTCGGCGGTCAAGTAACTACCGACCCGAAGGGATACATCATCTGGCCGAAGTCGCACCGCACCTACACGAGCGTGGAAGGAGTGTTCGCCGCCGGCGACGTGGCCGACGCCACCTACCGCCAGGCGTGCACGGCGGCCGGTTCCGGCTGCATGGCGGCGCTCGACGCCGAACGCTGGCTGGCGGAGCAGGGGACGCATTAGGAGGCTGTTTCAAAACCTCAGGCGACGAACTTCACGGGCGACGGCGAGCGGCGCGGCGTAAGCCCGCCGTGAAAATCCGCAACGATGCATGGGGTTTGCAACGACAAGCGTTCCCTCTGCACGAGCGATGATTTTCACGGCGGGCTTACGCCGCGCCGCTCGCTTTCTGTCGCGGAAGATGACTTCCGTGACACGCGGTTTTGAAGCCGTTCTTACTTCTTCGGCTTCTTCGCGGGCGCCTTCGTTTGCGGGGCGACTTTCGCGGTCGCGGCTTTCGCGGTCGCGGGCTTCGCTTGCGGAACGGCTTTCGCGGGCGCTTTCGCTTGCGGCGCAGGCTTCGCCGCTGCGGGCTTCGCGGTTGCGGGCTTCGCCTTGGCTTTTTCCGGGGCGGGCGTGACGGCCGCCTTCGCTTTCTTGGCGACCTTCTTGACCGCCTTCGTCGCCTCGCTGGCCTTCTCGGTCACCTTGCCTGCCGTCCCGGTGACGGCGGACTTCACCTTGCTCGCCGTTTCGCTCAGCCCTTGCTTCTCGACCTGCGCGCCCGCGACGCCGCCGATCAGGGCGCCGACCGCCGCGCCGAGGGGGCCGAGCAGCGCGCCGGTCGCCGCTCCCGCCGCCGCGCCGCCCACAACGCCAAGCCCGGAAGACTGCGACTCCTTCGCGGCCGTTTTCGTTTCTTTCGCGGCGGCGGTTTTCTTCGTCGACTTGATCGGCGCCATGGCAGGATCCTGTGAATGAGTGCAGTGTTGGGAAATGGTGTGCACAAGGCTGGCGTGCCGCGATCCCGTCTTGCAGGCCAATCGCGGCGAATTGCCCCTTGCACCGAGATCGAAGCAACTTCCATGCCGAGAGCACGTCGCCTTCATGGGCTGGTATCGGCCGAATGATGGATGAAGCATCTGCCGAAATTCGCGCGCAGCGACCGGGAGGGCGAGGCTGACCATGCATGACAGGAACAAGCGATGTCGCCTACTCGCACAGCACCCGCCACACCGCTTCGCACACGCCTTGCGTGACACGCGACATGAAGTCGTAGTCGAGCGTGTCGGGGGTGTCGGTCGGCTGGTGGTAGTTCGGGTTGCGCAGGAACGCCGTGTCGGTGAGCATCAGGGCGGGATAGTTGAGGTCCCAGAACGAGCTGTGGTCGCTGAGGCGGGTGGAAGACAGGTCGTGGCCGTAGCCGGGGACGACGAGATGCTCGGTCTTCAGCTCCGCGACGAGGCCGAGGCCGGCGACGACCTGCTGGACCAGCGTCGCCGAGCGTTCGTTGCCGATGACGCCGAGGAAGTCGCCGACGTCGGGGAAAAGCCCCTTCAGCATGGGCGGGATCTGCTGCGATCCCTTGGTGTGCTTGCAGTGGCCGAGCATTTCGAGGGAGATCATGCCGAGGACGTTGGCGCGGGTGTTTTTCAGGTCGGCGGCGTGCTGGATGCTGCCGAACATGCCGCATTCCTCCAGGTCGTAGGCCGCCAGTTGCAGCCGGGCTTTCGGTTTTGCGCCCGGCGCGTCGAGGCGGGGCCGAATCCAGCGGGCCAGCTCCAGCAGCACCGCGACCGCGCTGGCGTTGTCGTCCGCTCCCGGCGTCGTCGGCGTCGAGTCGTAGTGCGCCCCGACGATGAACAACGGCAGCGACGGATCACTCGGCGCCGGCTCGGTCAGCACGTTGAACCAGGCCAGCTCATCCTCCTGGTAATGCTTCACCTCGGCGACGAAGCCCGCGTCGCGCAGGTGCTGCGTGATGTAGGTTCGCGCCGCCTCGTGCTCGCGGCTCTGCGGCGGCCTCGGCGTGCTCGCCAGCGCGACGACGTGCTGGCGCAGGGTCTCGGCAAGTTTCGCGGACATGGCGGCCTCGTGGCGGAAGGGAGGGGACCGTTCAGCAACGGACAGCGGATCGCTGCCGCCTCGTTTCATCGTATCTGGGCGGCGGGCGAAATTCGCGAAGTCAGGTGGACAACCCGCCCGCGCATCGGCGATAATGGGGACATGTTCCATCGCATCAAGGTGTTGCCATGCCCGACCCGAACCCGGAAAACAGTCTCGTTAATGAGGCGAAAGACGCGGCGAAATGGCTTTGGGATCATAAGGAATCCGTGAAGCGGGTGTGCAGGTGGCTTCTACCAAAGAAGCGCCTTTCGCCTTCGGATTCCCCAGCGCCGGAACTCCTGATCGTCGGATCAGGGGGCGTCGGCAAATCGACGCTGGGAAGAATCTTGGCCCAGGAACACGGCCTGCTTTTCGACGCCCTGGGAGCGTTCAAGGAAAGCGACGACATGGAAAAGTACGAGATCAAGGACGGACCCGGTGCGGAGATCCTTGTGCCTCCCGGACAGGACTTCAGGCTGAATGCAGTCTGGGGAGAGTTGATGTCCGACATCGCCGCAGGCCGGTTTCGCGGCATTGTCCTCGTTGGATCCTACGGACGCCATGCTTTGTCCCACAGCTACAAGTCGCATCGGGAATACCCAAGGTTCAAGAACAAGGAAAAATTCCTGAAATGGCATTTGCAGAACCGTCGGGAAAAGGAAATCGAGATCTTGCGTCAATTGGCTCCCTTTGTCAAATCGTGCCCCTCCCGGCTCTGGCTGATGACGCTGGTGGTCAAGCAGGACCTTTGGTGGCCGATCCG
Organism: Planctomycetia bacterium; assembly: GCA_043720335.1. Taxonomy (GTDB): domain Bacteria; phylum Planctomycetota; class Planctomycetia; order Gemmatales; family Gemmataceae; genus JAYSSW01. The sequence goes on along the minus strand of JAYSSW010000614.1, from coordinate 1,303 downwards.
GCACGAAGTGGAGGCGTTCTACCGCAACGGAGACTATGCGAAGGAATTGAGTGCCGTACTGGCGAAAGAGGGCAAGTTTCGACACGAGCATGTCTTCGCCTCGATGGTCATCAGCAACTTATACACGGGAACAGCCGAGGTTCTGAGCAAGAATTCGGAAGGCTACGACCATTCCATGCAACTGGCGTCCCTGAAAGGGCTCTTTGAGGTTTTTGAATCATTGAGGAAATGGGAGGATGGGAAATGAACTTGTTGTATGAACAAAAAAAAGTGGACTCCATCATTCATGTGCTCCTCGAATACAGGAACGCTCTTTCCGAAGTGCGGAAGCAATGGGACCATTTGTGGGGAAAATGCCAGCAGGCCAAGGCCGCCGGCAAGCCGGTCGAGGATCAGGATCGCGAGGAATTGACCCGCACCATTGAGACCATCCACAAATTGACCCCCCATGCCCGCATCTACGCGCAGTACGTTTCTCAATTCATTGAATCCAGCAAGAGCGACCGACTGACGGAGCCGCACAAATATGACATGATCCTTAAGCTGTCCCAGCTTGAGCTGGTGCTCACCGATCTGGAACAGGTGAAGAAGTCTCAGACCTCCAAAAAGTACGCGAAGGACGAAATGGAGAAAGCCCTCGCTGGCTAGGAACAGGTCCGGGGCGATTTCCGCCCAGCCTGGCAACACGCCCTCGCGCCGCACGAATGGGGCGTCCAGAAATATCGGCGCAGTGAAAGGAATGGCAGATGCAAAGCTTCGTCAAGCGATCGCCCTGGAAGCCGCAAGGCTGATGTACGAGCGCGTCGAGAGCGAGTACTTCACCGCCAAGCGCAAAGCCGCACGCCGCGTGTGCCGCGGCCCCGTCAAGCCGTCCGATCTCCCGTCCAACGCCGAGATCCGCGACCAGATCCAGCTCTTCGCCCGACTCCACGAAGGGAGCGAGCGAACCGCCCAGCTCCGCGACATGCGCGTCGCCGCCCTCCGCATGATGCGGCTGCTGCGCCGCTTCAAGCCCCGCCTCATCGGCAGCGTCATGACCGGGCACGTCCGCAAAGGCTCGGACATCGACCTGCACGTCTTCACCAACAGCGCCGGACTCGTCACCGACATGTTGGAGAACGAGGGCTTCACCTTCGACCTGGAGCGCAAGCAGGTCGTGAAGCACCACGAGAGCCGCGTCTTCACGCACATCCACGTCAGCGACTACTTCGAGTTCGAGCTGACGGTGTACGCCGAGGACCAGGCCCACTACGTCTTCAAAAGCTCGATCACCGGCAAGGCGATCGAGCGGGCCAGCATCGCG
>JAYSSW010000613.1:0-7732 GCA_043720335.1 Planctomycetia bacterium | reverse complement strand
CCGCGACGCCGATCCCGCGCACCATCGCTCTGTCGGTGTTCGGCGACCTCGACACGTCGGTGATGAAGGAACTGCCCCCTGGCCGGCAGCGCGTGCTGACGCGCTGGCACACCGACGCCCAGCGCGAGCGCGTCCACCAGCGTTTCCGCGACGAGATCAAGAAGGGCCGGCAGGCGTACGTCGTCTGCCCGCTCGTCGAGGAGTCGGAGACGCTCGACCTGACCTCCGCCGAGTCGCACTTCGTCGAGCTGCGCGAAGGCCCGTTCAAGGATTTCCGCGTCGGCCTGCTGCACGGCCGGCTCGACGACACGGCCAAGCGTTTGGTCATGCAGCAGTTCAGGAACAAGGAGATCGACCTGCTGGTGACGACGCTGGTGATCGAGGTCGGCGTCGACATTCCGAACGCGACGCTGATGCTGATCGAGCATGCCGACCGCTTCGGCCTGTCGCAGCTGCATCAACTGCGAGGCCGCGTGAGCCGAGGCGCGGTCGTCGGCGAGTGCTACCTGTTCGCGACGGTGGCCAGCGAGAACGAGGACGCCCGGCAAAGGCTGCGAGCCATCTGCCGCATGACCGACGGCTTCGCGCTGGCCGAGGAGGACGCCCGGCTGCGCGGCCTGGGCGAGTTCTTCGGCGTCCGCCAGCACGGCGGGGGCGACCTGCGCTTCGGCGACCTGCTCGCCGACCAGGAGCTGCTGGTTCAAGCCCGCGCCGACGCCATCGAGATCGTCGCCGCCGACGCCGGCCTGCGCCAGCCGGAGAACGCCGCGCTCCGCCAAGCGGTGCGGGCGAAATACGGCAAGACGCTCGACCTGGCGGCGGTGGGGTGATGGGCTTTCCCACTTCAGCAAGAGGAATCGCACGCCAAGCCCCAGGATGAGCGAAGCGATTCCTGGGGGTGAGTCGGCGCGCGGTTCGACCCCCCACCAATCGCGTTGCTCATGGTGGGGCTTGGCGCGTTGATGGTAGGTTCCCTGCTCCCTCACTCCCGCGTGCGCTTGCCCCACTTCTGCATCAGCGCAGCGGCGACCTCCACCATGCGCGGCTCCATCGCGGCGACGTAGTCCGCGAACGCCGCCGTCTCGGCGAGCGACGCCAAGCTTCGTGCCGGATCGGGCGACGCCAGCGCGTCGAGCAGCGCAGCTTGAAAACAGGCCAGCTCGTCATCGGGCGGCATGGACCACCTCGCGCAGCCGGCGATAATCCCTGCGGAACGGCTCGTCGTCCTCCGGCGACAACGTGCCTCCCATGCGTTCCAGGATCACCGCTTCGACGTTCGGGCAGCGCTCCAGAACCTTCGGCAGCCAGGCGAACAACTCCTCCGGCACGGCGCCGTCGTGCGTGTCGCGCCGCACCGGCGCGAGGTTCGGCCCCGTCGTCGGCACGCTCCACGAGCCGCCCGCGACATGCAGTTCGCGCACGCGCGGCAGCGGGTAGCTCGCCAGCAGCTCGTCGAGCGACACGTCGAAGTTGCACGATTGGCAGTGGAGGTTGTGCAGGTCGAGCAGCAGGAACCCATCGGCCGGTTCAAGCAACGCTTCGAGGAAACGGCCCTGTTCGTCGACGTCCTGGCGATGGAACGCGAAGGCCAAATTCTCCAGGCCGACTGGCATCGTCGCGCGCTCGCGCAGCTTCCGCAGGCGATCCTGGCCCACGCGCAGCGTCGCAGATGTCAGCGGCACCGGGAACGGCGCCGACTGGTGGAAGTTGCTCGTGGCCGAGAAGCCGAAGTGCTCGGAGAGATGGCGGTAGCGCCGCTGCGACAGTTCGTGGTCGAGCGCGTCGAGCCAGCGCTGCTGCGTCAGCTCGATGCCGGCGGAGAGGGCGGAGTACGACACGCCGTGGCCGAGCAGTTGGTCGGCGTCGCTGTAGTGGCGCAGCAAATCGTCGGCCCAGCCGGGCACGACGGTCGGCGGCCAACCGACGTCGAAGCTCCATTCGAGGACTTCCACCGCGCCGTCCGCGAACAGCGGCAGGGCGGCGCGCAGGAAGTCGGCCTCCAGCATCAGCGACAAACCGACGCGCGGAGCGGACATCAGCCGCGACCGCACGCGGGGCAGCTGTCGGGGCGGCACTCCAGCGGGTCGGCAGGTTCCGCGGGGACGACGGCGTTGGTCGGCTGCGTCGTCTGTTTCGGCGCCGTCGGCTTGCGCATCGCGTCGGGGATGCAGCCGGTCATGCCGACGACGGCGGTCGCGATGGCCAGGGACTTCAGCAGCGTTTCGGGCAGGTTCATGGCAAATCTCCTCGTGTTGCTGTTCCGACGAGACAGACGGCTCGCCGGATTGCGACGAATCGCGAAGGCGAAGGAATGATGCGAGCCAAGCCGGAAAATTCCCCGCCCCGCGCCGCGCACGGCTCAGCTTTCGGGGTTCACGCCGAGCGCCCGCAACTGCTCGCGCAGCTTCTCCGATGCTGCGAGGGCGCGGTCGCGCTCCCACTCGGCCAACTGGATCTCCTTCGATTGCGCGCTGGTCAATTTCTGGAGTTCGTCGCGCTGTTGGACGAGTTCGTTGAACGTGAGGAACGGGCGGCCGTCGGGGTGGAACAGCTTCAGCTCGCCGTCGGCCAGCAGGGTGAAGCGGACGCCCAAACGGGGGCTGGTCCAGCCGTCCACGCGCGCGATCGGGCGGAGCGAATCGCCATCGCGCAGCCAGCCTTGGAGCTGCTTCTCGTCGGGATCGTAGAGGTAGTACTCCTCGACGCCGTAGGTCTGGTAGAAGTCGAATTTGCGCTGCATCTCGCCGGCGCGGTTGCCGGGCGAGAGAACCTCGAAGACGATTTGGGGGGCGATGTCGCGTTCGGCCCATTGCAAGTACGAGCCGCGGTAGCCCTTGGGCCTGCCGAACGCGACGAGCGTGTCGGGGGCGCAGCGGAGTTCCGGGCGGCCCTCGACGGCGTACCACAGCAGGTCGCCGGCCACGAACACGTTGGGGTCGTCGCGGAACTGCGCGTCGATGCCCCCTTTGATCGTGACGATCCATTCATACTGGAGTGTGTACTCGGCCATCGGCTGACCATCGCTGTCGGGGTAGAGGTTTCGGGGGCTTCGCGTCTGGCTCATCGTTCGATCTCCCGCGATTCCAAGTCGCAAGTCGCTCTCGGCATGTTCCAATCCATCCGCCAGTATACCTGACCTGGATGGTGCATTGCCAGCCTCGTTGGACGACGAAAATCAACCGCCTGCGCCCGGTGATCGACGACTTCGTTGATTGCCGAAAGGTTCACAAAAGCTAAATTATCCAGCTTCGTGAAGGAGTTGGGCCGGAAATCCGTACAATGACGGCTGCAACGCACCCTGAGGATACACCCGATTGTTCCGTACACTCCGCCAACGTAGTTGCCAGCCTGAGATCATGGATCAGCCCGATCTGGATCCCAAACGGCACGTCCACGCCCTCCAAGGACTGGCTCGCATCAACTGGATCAGCTCCAGCGACCGCATCCTGTGGGGCCCCCTCCAAGCCCTGGCCAAGCGGCATCCCGGCCGGCCTCTCCGCGTCCTCGACATCGCCACCGGAGGAGGCGACGTGCCGATCCGGCTTTGGCGCCGCGTCCAGCGGTCCGGGCTGAACATCGAACTGCATGCCGCCGACATCAGCCCCGTCGCCCTCGATTATGCCCGTGGCAAGGCGGAGGAAGCGGGGGCCGACATTCAGTTCTCCCGCCTCGACATCCTCAACAACCCCCTCCCCGACGACTACGACGTGCTGATGTCGTCGCTGTTTCTGCACCATCTTTCTACGGATGAGGCTCTAGTCCTGTTGACGCGAATGGGGCAGGCGACGCGGCGCATGGTTCTGGTCAACGACCTGCTCCGCAGCCGGGTCGGCTACACCGCCGCCTGGCTGGGGACGCGTGCCCTGTCGACCTCGAAGGTGGTGCACTTCGACGGCCCGCTGTCGGTCGAAGCCGCGTTCACGATGGCTGAAGCCCGTGCCCTCGCCGACCAGGCAGGCCTGCTCGGCGCACGCATGAGCTGGCGCTGGCCGTGGCGATTCCTGCTGGAATGGAGCAAGCCCTCATGAACCGCGTGCATGACGCCCTCATCATCGGCGGCGGTCCCGCCGGCGGCACGGCAGCCCTCCTCCTGGCCCGCGCGGGCTGGTCGGTCGCCCTCCTGGAACGCAGCGACTTCCCGCGCCGCAAGGTGTGCGGCGAATACCTCTCCGCGACCAATCTCCCTTTGTTCGATCAACTGGGGGTCGGCTCGCTCTTCCGCGAGGAAGCCGGCCCGCCCGTCGAGAAGGTCGGCCTGTTCGCTGGCCGGACGATCCTGCAGACCGCCCTGCCGCGCCCGTCGAACTCCGGTGTGGAATATGGCCGGGCCTTGTCGCGGGAACGGCTCGACCTGATGTTGGTTCAGCAGGCGGCGAATGCGGGGGCGGAGATCCGCCAGCCGTGGTCGGTGCTGGGCATCGAGAAGGACGGCGACCTGTACCGCGTGCAGGCCAAGTCGATGGACGACGGCCACACCGAGGAGCTGTCGGCGAAGGTCGTCATCGCCGCGCACGGCTCGTGGAACCCCGGCACGCTGCCGACGCAGCCGCCGCGCCGCCCGCACCATCCGAGCGACTTGCTCGGCTTCAAAGCCCACTTCCAGAACAGCGACCTGCCGCTCGGGCTGATGCCGCTGCTGGCGTTCCCAGGCGGCTACGGCGGCATGGTCCACTGCGAGTCGGGGCGAACCAGTCTGTCGCTGTGCATCCGCCGCGACCAGCTCACCGCCCTGCGCCAGCAAATGCCGGGCGAAGCGGGCGAAGCGGTGCTGGCCCATGTGAAGTCGTCGTGCCTCGGCGTGCAGCGTGCGCTGGAGAACGCGCCGCGCGACGGCGAATGGCTGTCGGCGGGGCCGATCCATCCCGGCGTCCGCATCCGCGAGCTGGGGGGAATCTTCCTGGTCGGCAACGCGGCCGGCGAAGCACATCCCGCCATCGCCGAGGGGATCAGCATGGCGATGCAGTCGGCGTGGCTGGTGGCGAATCGGCTGGTCGATTGGCGCCGCGACGGCGCGAAAGTTGCCTCCCTGCCGACCTTGGGCCGCGCCTACGCCGCCGACTGGCGGCAGCACTTCGCGCCTCGGCTGTCGGCGTCGCACCTTATCGCCAAGTGGGCGATGAGCCCCGTCGCGGTGGCGAGCCTGGTGCCGGTGTTCCGCTGCTTCCCATCGACGATGGGCTGGTTCGCCCGCCTCAGCGGCAAAGCGACCAGCGTCGTGAAGCGCACCCGCGCCGCGGCGCTGGCGGATTGAGTCAACCTCCAAGCAAGCCCCACCATGAGCGCAGCGATTGGTGGGGGTCGAACCCCCAGGAATCGCGTTGCTCATCCTGGGGCTTGAAGTTCCCGCAGCGCCTTTCGCCCCAGCAAAACCAACTGATTGACCGCGTGATTGTCTCTCGTTTCCCCTGGCTGGGTTCCCCATTTAAGGTCTTCCCCATGAGTCTCAGCATCCTTGGCATCGGAACCGCGGTGCCTCCGCATCGCATCAGCCAGGACGAAGCGGTCGAAGCCGCCAAGGTCATGTCGAGCTGCACGCCCGACCAGGCGGCGGTCCTCAGCGTCCTGTACCGGCAGACCGACATCGCCAGCCGGCACATGATCCACGGCCGCGACGTCCTCCAGGACGTCATCAACCGCTCCGACGCCACCGGCACCGGCTTCGTCCCCAGCAGCCCCGACGATCCCGGCCCCAGCACCGCCGAACGCATGCTCATCTACGAGCGTGAAGCCCTTCCCCTCGCGTTGAAAGCGTCGATGGGCGCCCTCGAAGCGTCCGGCGTTGATCCCGCTGACATCACCCATCTCGTCACCGTCACCTGCACCGGCTTCACCGCCCCGGGCTTCGACATCGGCCTCATCAAGGGCCTGCCGCTGAATCCCAGCGTCGAACGCACGCAGGTCGGCTTCATGGGCTGCCACGGCGCCTTCAACGGCCTGCGCGTCGCCCGCGCCTTCGTCGAGGCCGACCCCAGCGCGCGGGTTCTGGTCTGCGCCACCGAACTGTGCAGCCCCCACTACCACTACTCGTGGAACCCCAAGCGCATGGTCGGCAACGCCCTGTTCGCCGACGGCGCCGCCGCCCTCGTCGCAGGCAACGGCCAATTCGACGACCCCGGCTCGTGGAAGGCCGTCGCCAACGGCTCCTGCCTCTTCAGCGACTCCGAATCCGCCATGTCTTGGAACATCGGCAACCACGGCTTCGAGATGACCCTCTCCACCCGCGTCCCCAGCCTCATCGCCAACAACCTCCGACCCTGGCTCGAACGCTGGCTCGCCGACCACCAGCTCACCATCGACCAGGTCGCGTCCTGGGCCATCCACCCCGGCGGCCCGCGCATCCTCACCTCCGTCGAAGCCTCGCTCGGCCTGCCCCTCGGCACCACCAACGTCGCCCGTGAGATCCTCTGCGAGTACGGCAACATGTCGTCGCCGACGATCCTGTTCATCCTCGACCGACTCCGCCAGCTCGAAGCCCCGCTCCCCTGCGTCGCCCTCGGCTTCGGCCCGGGCCTCTGCGCGGAGGGCATGCTGTTTGTTTGACGTGGTTTGAGAACCCATCGCCCCCAAGCCCCAGGATGAGCGAAGCGATTCCTGGGGGTGAGTCGGCGCACGCTGCCGACCCCCACCAATCGCGTTGCTCATGGTGGGGCTTGAGGGTGTTGCAATCTAAAATCACCCATCTGAAATCAGCAATCTGAATTCTCTCTCCGCGCAGGACGCACATGAACCAAACCAACCTGCACGTCCCCGCCGCTCCCGCGCGCCGGCTCCACGGCATGCGCTGCGCCAAGACAGCCGCCAGCCTCGCCGGGGTCGCGGCCGCCTACGCCACCTTCACCTGGTCCGGCTTCGCCTGGTTCGTCGGCGTCGTCCTCGTCTGTGGCATGGGCGTCACCGTCGGCTACCACCGACTCCTCACCCACAACGGCTTCAAGACCTACCGCCCCCTCCGCTGGCTGTGGGCGCTGCTCGGCTGCATGACCGGCCAGGGGGGGCCCCTCTCCTGGGTAGCGACTCATCGCATCCACCACGGCAACGCCGACCGCGAACTCGACCCGCACAGCCCCACGCGCGGCTTCTGGTGGGCGCAGATCGGCTGGACCCTGTTCCGCCGCGAGGAGTTCGACAACCCGGTCCGCCGTCGCCGCTACGTCCCCGACCTGATCCGCGACCCCGGCTTGCGCCTCATCGAACGCTTCGAGTGGCTGGTCCCGGTCGGCCTGTGCGCCGCCCTGTACGCGCTGGGCGAGATCTGGGGCGTCGGCCTGTCGTGGGCCGTCTGGGGCGGCAGCATGAGCATGACCGTGCTGTACCATTCCACGTCGCTCATCAACAGCGCCTGCCACCTGTGGGGCTACCGCTCGCACGACACCCGCGAAGGCTCGACCAACTTCCCCTGGCTGTGCCTCATCAACTACAGCGGCGAGAACTGGCACAACAACCACCACGCCTTCCCGCGTTCCTCCCGCCACGGCCTCGCGTGGTGGGAGATCGACGCCGGCTGGTGGGTCGTCAGTTTGCAAGCGCGCCTCGGCCTGGCGTGGGACGTGCTCGTCTTCGACGGCGAGAAGTACGCCGTCCGCTTCCCGCGCGCGAAGCCCCGCCCCGCGCCAGTGATGGTGGAAACGCCCCGCGCAAGCGAACCCGTGCGGGTGTAGAGCGGGCCGAAAGCCCAGGGACCGCCGTCCCTGGGTCTGCACTTCCCAGGGACGGCGGTCCCTGGGCTTTCGAC
>JAYSSW010000612.1:0-3695 GCA_043720335.1 Planctomycetia bacterium | reverse complement strand
CCACCAGCCAGCTTACGCAGGCCGTTCGCCAAGAATCGACGCATCACCGATAGTCCTCGCGGACCGGGCAGAAGATGTCGAGCGCCTTGACCGGCTCGTCGAGGGCGACGACGCGATGTTTGACGTGGCCTGGGATGCGGTACATGTCGCCTTTGCCGAGCGTCTTCTGCTCGTCGCCGATGTGGAACGTCGCGCGGCCTGCGATCACCATGCCGACTTGTTCGTGCGGGTGGCTGTGCTCCGCGACGACCGAGTTCGGCGCCAGGTCGACCAGCGACATCATCATCTTCTCGGCGGCGCAGGTCAGGATCGTCACGCCTGGGAAGATCTCGCGCGTCGTGCATTCGGTTGCGACGGGGAAGTAGAGGCTCATGCGATTCTCTTTCGGTTCCTGTCAAGCCTGCTGCCGATAGGCGGCAGGGTCGAAGCGGCTTCCACCCCGCCGTCTTGCGACGGCGGGCTTGAAAACGTCCGCGTCAGAACCCCTTGCCCTTTGCGAGGGTTTTGACGCGGGTGATGTCGTGGTTGGTGGCGATGTAGAGGGTGCTGCCGTCGTCGCCGAAGGCGCAGTTGGCGGTGTTGGTGCCGGTGTCGATGATGCCGAGGAGCGTGCCGTCGGGGGCAAGGACGAGGACGCCGCCGGGTCCGGTCGCCCAGAGGTTGCCTTGGGTGTCGACCTTCATGCCGTCGGGCAGGCCGGGGCGTTTCTCCTTCACGAGCTTGGTGGAGTCATGGAAGATCTTGCCTTCGCCGATGGTGCCGTCAGTCTTGACGGCAAACGACTTCCAGTAGGGCAGGTCGGGGTCGGAGTTGGCGACGTACAGCGTCTTCTCGTCGGGAGAGAGGGCGATGCCGTTGGGCCGCGACATTTCCTTGGTGAGCAGGATCAGCTTGCCGTTCTTCTTGAGCAGGTAGACGCCGCAGAAGTCGAGTTCGCGCGCGGGGTCGTCCGCCCACTTGGGCAGACCGTAGGGGGGATCGGTGAAGTAGAGGTCGCCGTTGGAGTGGTAGACGAGGTCGTTGGGGCTGTTGAGCCTTTTGCCTTCGTACTTGTCGGCCAGCGTCGTCTTCTTGCCGTCCTTCTCGACCCGGCCGACGCGGCGGTCGCCGTGCTCGCAGAGGCAGAGGCGCCCCTCGGCGTCGAAGGTGAGGCCGTTCGAGCCCGGCTCGTCGCCCGGCTTGCCGCCGCGCGGCTTCTCGCCGGTGTAGCCCGACGGGTGCAGGAACTTGGTGACCCCTTCGCCTTCCTTCCACTTGTTGACGACGTTGTTCGGAATGTCGGAGAACAGCAGATAGCCGCCCGCCTTCGACCAGAGCGTCCCTTCGGTCCAGATGAAGCCGCGCGCGATCGTCTCGACCTTCGCGTCCTTGGCGACGAGTTTGTCGAAGCGAGGATCGAGCCGGATGATCTTGCGCGGGGGTGTCGGCTCCTGCTTCTTCTCGCCACTGTGCAACGGCGCCAGCGTGGCGGCTCCTCCCAGCAGCATGGCCAGCAGCGCCCAGAGAGTCGATTTCATGAAACGGTCCTTTCGTTGATTCGGTCTTGTGGAGATGTTTCGCAACCGTGGAGCGACTGTAGCGGGGCGCGCGACGCGATTCAAACACAATCTTCGCGACGAACCGCGTGACCCCCAGGAATCGCTTCGCTCATCCTGGGGCTTGAGGCTGCAACCAGCTTGGCACTCGCCGACGGGCAGGGTAAGATGTCTGCTTCCCGTCCGTCCCGGCGGGGTGCGAGGGGTTGCGATGCCGCGTGTTTTGACGTGTCCACGAGGCCACCAGTGGCAGGAGGCGGAGGAGAGCGCCTTCCTGAGCGACCCCGCGTCGTGTCCCGTGTGCGGCATCGCCATCCCGCAGCTGCGGGAGGAGCCGACTTCCACCGGGGGCGCCGCCTTCCGCATCGACTCGGCGCCGACCGTGCTGCACCACGGCCCCTGGCAGCCGCTCTATCAATACTCGGAACCCGCCCCCAACCTGCCCGACTTCGACTTCCTCGGTGAAATCGGGCGTGGCGGCATGGGCGTCGTCTACAAGGCGCGCCATCGCGGCGAGGAGCAGATCGTCGCCGTCAAGGTGATCCGCAAGGACCGATTGCAGCACGAGGAGGCCGTGCGCCGCTTCCGGCGCGAGGCCCAGGCCGCGGCGCGCGTGTGCCATCCGAACGTCGTCCACGTCATGGACTCCGACCACACCGGCGACACGCACTACCTCGTCATGGAGTTCGTCGACGGCGTCACGCTCGACCGGCTGGTCGAGGTGCACGGCCCCCTGCCGGTCGCCCAGGCGTGCGACTTCATGCGGCAAGCGGCGCTCGGCTTGCAGCACGCGGCGGAACAGGGCCTGGTCCACCGCGACATCAAGCCGTCCAACCTGATGGTGACGCCGACGCCTCCCGCGAGCAGTCTTGTGGTTAAGGTGCTCGACATGGGGGTGGCGCTGGTGCTGCAGGTCGGCGGCCAGTCGCCGGGCGAGTCGCTGAGCACATTGACTCAGGGCGGCTCCGTCATCGGCACCGCCGACTTCATCGCCCCGGAGCAGCTGGAAGACCCGCACGGCGCCGACGTCCGCTCCGACCTCTACAGTCTCGGCTGCACGTTCTACTTTCTGCTCGCGGGCCGGGTGCCGTTTCCGGGTGGCAGTTTGATCTCGAAGCTCGACAAACAACGCTGGCATTCCCCGACGCCGCTTAACGAACTTCGTGAGGAAATCCCCGTCGATGTCGCCAAGGTCGTCGAACGGCTCATGGCGAAGAAGCCGGCCGACCGCTTCCAGAACGCGGGGGAGCTGGTTCAAACGATTGAAGCGCTGGCGGGCAACGGCTTCGTCTCGCCGTCCGCGCCGGCACGAAGGTTGAAGCCGGTGCAGTCGCTGCTGGGGGCGAGCGACGTGCTGTGGACCGTGCAGTTCTCGCCCGATGGCAAGCGCGTCGCCGCCGCTGGCAAGGAACGCTGCGTGCAGTTCTGGGATCTCGCGACCAGCAAATTGGTTCGCTCGCTTCCGAAGCAGCCGCAGGAAATCCGCTGCCTGGCCTACGCGCCCCAAGGCGATGTCCTCGCCACCGCGAGCGGCTTCACGCTGAAACTGTGGAACGTCGAATCGGGGCTGGAGCTGCGCCGTTTCAGTGGCCACACCGGCGCCATCCGCTGCGTCACGTTCACCGCCGACTGCAGGCGCCTCGTCACCGGCGGCGACGACAAGACCGTCCGCGTCTGGGACGTGCCGACGGGACGCGAGATCTTTCGGCTCGCCCGTCACGCCGGCGCGGTCACGTCGGTCGCCGTGGTCAACGGCGCCAACCACCTGCTCACCGGCAGCCGCGACCAGACGGTCAGGCAGTGGGACCTGCGCAACGGCCAGGAGCTGAAGATCCACCACGTCGACGCCGGCGCCGTCCTCGCGCTCGCCGTCTCCAGTGACGAGCGCCGCTTCGCCACCGCCCATTTCGACACGGCGCTGCGGCTGTGGGACTTCCAGCACCACGACCCGTGGTTCACGCTCGCAGGCCACAAGCAGATGGTCTCCGCCCTCGCTTTCGCCCGCGATTCGCGCTACCTGCTGTCGGCTGGCCAGGACCACACGCTGCGGCTCTGGGAAGTTGACACCGGCGACGAACTCGACTGCGTCCCCGCCCACACCGCCGGCATCCACGCCCTGGCCATGAACGCCGACGGCTCGCAGGTCGCCAGCGCCGGTGG
>JAYSSW010000611.1:0-3696 GCA_043720335.1 Planctomycetia bacterium | reverse complement strand
GCTGAAGGACGCCAAGGTCAAACGCGTGCAGACCAAGAAGGAGCACCAGCTGCACCTCGCCGCCGCCGCCGCAGACATCAGTCTGGCCGGACCCGCGGGGGGCCGGCTTGTCATGGAGACGGGCAAGGACGTGTACATCGGCGTCATCGACTCCGGCTTCGACCTTGCGCATCCCATGTTTCGCGACACGGCGGGGAATCTCCGAGTCGAAGGACTCCTCGATCAGACCCTGTCCCCGCCAAAGTCGTACACGCAAGCCGAGCTGGAAACCGGCTGGGCCACTGGCGCCAATCCTGGCAAGGACGAGAACGGGCACGGAACCCATGTCGCCAGCATCGCGGGCGGGACCAAGTTCAACAAGCTCGAAGGGATCGCGCCGGAGGCCCGGTTCCTTCTGGTCAAGACCAATTTCATCGACACCGCCGATGGCATCAAGTGGATATTCACCGAGGCGGGGACGAAGCCGTGCGTGGTCAACATGAGCCTTGGCATGCACTTCGGCTCGCACGACGGCACCTCTGCGGAGGAGATGCTCATCGACCAGTTGAGCGGACCTGGCAAGGTTGTCGTCATTTCAGCAGGCAATGAGCGTGAGGGACGGCTGCATCTCGGCGGACGATTCCTGCCCAACGAATCCCAGGCCGTGGCTTTCGACGTGCCGCGCCAGCAGCAAGGCCGGCCCCAAGCCGCCTTGACCATGTGGTACGATCCCTCCGATGCTTTCACCATCACGCTTGTCTCGCCGTCTGGCCAGGAACTTGCAGTCCCAGCGATCGGGAGCGTCGATACCTTCTCGTCCACCTCGCTCGACATCGAGATTGGTCGGCAAGCCTACGCTCCCAGCAGTCTGGTCCAGGTGCAAATCTCCCTTTCCTTTCGGTCGTTGAATCCGCCATCGTCAAGCCTGAACGGCTGGGGACTGCGCATCAAGTGTGACACTGCACTGATCGGACGCATTGACGCCTGGTTTGCAAACGACGGCTTCGGCAGGTTCCGTCCTCATCCGCTGGTTGAGCCGATGCGCACGATCGGCATGTCGGCGACCGCGAAGTCCTGCATCGCGGTCGCCAGCCATGTCAGCAGCAACACCTGGTCCAGCGACGATGGAAACCAGCAGGATCTCAGCGTGCTGATTGGGCGGTCCAGCCCGTTCAGCAGCCAGGGACCGACGCGAGACGGGCGGCAGAAGCCCGAAATCTCAGCACCCGGCCAGTACATCACCGCTGCTTTGGGAGACAGCTCGAAACTTGCCAACTTGGGCGAGCGCGCCTGGACCGTCAAGAAACTGCTGACCATCGAGGGCACAAGCATGGCTGCCCCGGTTGTCACCGGTGTCGTGGCGCTGATGCTGCAGAAAAAGAAAACGCTCACGCCCGTGCGAATTCGTGAAATCCTCGCCGCTTCCGCCAAGATTGACGCTCATGTCGGAACGGTGGGGTGGAATCCGACCTTCGGGCATGGTAAAGTGGACGTGAAGAAGGCGATTGATTCGGTGTAGATCCCGCTTCTGCTTCTCTTGTTTGCTGGTCGATGCTCGCGGCCAGATCATGCGAGCACCATTCCACAAGGAGCGGGATTGCTTCCTACTGTTGAGGATCCCGTCATGTGGATGAAGAAAAATGAGGAAAAGGCCAAGAACGAGGATGAAATGGTCTCTGCCATCGTCATGCCGCTCCTTGGCCATTCCGACAACGAAGTGACCGAATTCTTGAACCGTTTGAAAGTCGAGGTCGATCCCCTCGCGAGCGGCTATTTGTCTGTCAAAACAACTCGGCGAATTCTCAAGAATGTCGAAGCCATCGCTCGTGTTGAACTGAAGCCTCTCAAGCAAATGCACTGACTTCGTAGGACTCGGTTGCCGTGAGCTTCTCTGGAGGCCCATTGCCAATAGCGACGTTTGTCCTTCAAGTTCCAAGGGGAAATTGCCCTGGCTTATGATTGAGGCCGCCGCATCGCGTCGGTCACGCCATCGATCGGCATCTGCAGCAGCGTGAGGGCGAGCGTCTTGCCCTGGGTGTCGATGCGCAGCGAACGGCTGGCGCCGCCGGCGAGGATGTCGTGCAGCAGGAAGTTCAGGCCCCGCACGTTGGCGGCCTCGTAGCGGACCACCTTGCTCGGCTGCATCGGCGCGAAGTATGCGGCCACCACGTCCGCCGTCAGGTTCGCGGCCAGCCAATCGTAGCCGGCCTGCGTGTAGGCGATGACGGCGAGGTTGGCGTGGTTCCCCTTGTCGCCGCTGCGGCCGTGGGCGATGTCGCTGAGTCGGGTCATGGCAGGATCTCCACACGGGGCTGGACGACGCTTTTCGCGACGAGGGCGGGCCAGTAGGCGAACACTTCGCGCACCACAGGGCGCCCCGATGTGTAGCCGGTGACGCCCGGGGGGCCGGACGTGACGAGCGGGGCGAACAGCCGTGTGAACGACTGCTCCAGGTCTTCCTTGTTGCGGGTGTGGGCGGTCACGCGCAGCACGACTTCGGGCGGATCGCACGCCGACTGCAGCACGCCGGGGGCGATCGCGCCGGCGCCAAGGAACTCGACGTTGACGCGCTGGCCTTCGCGGGGGCCGAAGCGTTTCAGGATCGTGTCGCCGCAGGCCCGCGCCTTGGCGACGGCGTCGGGGCCGGCCAGGACGAGGGTGCCGCTGGCCATGAAGCCGTCGCGGTAGGCGATCGACACCTTGTACGATTCGGTGGCGGGCGTGCCCCTCGAATGGGTTACGCGCATGGTTCGTGCATCAACGCTGTGCAGCGCGATGCTCGTGAAGTCGGCAACCACGTCGGGCGTGATATAACTGGCCGGATCGCCGACCTCGTAGAGAAGCTGCTCGGTGAGCGTCTCGCGGTTGACGCCGGTCCCCGATGCGGTGATGTCGAAGGCGCCGTCGTCGGTCATGGCGAGGAACGGGTAGCCGTTCGTGTCCCAGTCGACGACTTCGCGCCAGTTGCACCACAAGCCGCCGGAGACCTGGGCGCCACATTCGATGAGATGGCCGGCGACCGTGGCGGCGGCGAGACGGTCCCAGTCGTCCCAGGCCCAGCCGAACTCGTGCGCCGCCGGCCCGACCGTCAGCGACGCGTCGGCGACGCGCCCGGTAACCACCACGTCGGCCCCGCGCTGTAGTGCCTCGGAGATCGGCCTGGCGCCCAGGTACGCGTTGGCGCTGACGACGCGGTCGCGCACCGTCGACAGCGGCTCCCCCGTGTCGAGGTTCGCGAAGACGTGCCCTTGGGCGAGCAGTTCGTCGAGGCGTGGCATCAGGTCGTCGCCATCGACGACGCCGACCCGAGCGACATGGCCGGCTTGCTTCAGCGATTCCGCCACGGCGAGAGCGCAGCCGCGCGGGTTGAGTCCGCCGGCGTTGGCGACGATCTTCGGGAAGCGGTCGCCCGGCTGCGCGGCACGCTGGGCGAAGCGCGTCGCCAGGTGGTGGACGAGCTGCGGAAAATCCTTGGCGAAGCCGGCGCGCGGGTCGCGCTGCTTCTGCAAGGCGAGGATCGACATGGTGAGTTCGGCGAGGTAGTCGAGCGTGAGGTAGTCGAGCTGCCAGATCGGCAGCAGGTCGCTGGAGGCCTGGAAGTAGTCGCCCCAGAAGCCGCTGCCGTTGCCGATGTGGACGGTTTTCATGGTTCGAAATCTCCGGCAAAGCCGACGTTCGAGACACCCATCACGCGGAAAGCCCAGGGACGGCGTCCCT
>JAYSSW010000610.1:0-7739 GCA_043720335.1 Planctomycetia bacterium | reverse complement strand
ACCTCGCCGTCCGCAAGCCGTCCTTCTTCCTGGAAATCGCCCCGTGGCGCTGAAGTCGCCTCCCCCTCGCAAGCGCGACGTTTAGCCGCGACGCACAGGCCGCAGCGGACGCAGTCGAGCGGGCGCGACAGCCAGGGGACGTGCCGGCCCATCGTCAAACAATCCGTCGGGCAGACCTGCGGGCACAGGCCGCACCCGGTGCAGCGCGTCGCGTCGACTTCGGGCAGCGGCAGGGCGCTCCAAGGCTGCGGACGCGGCTTGCTCATCGCGCCGCCCTCCCCGTCACCAGCTTCAGCAGCGTCTCCTCCAGACGGTCCTGCACGTGCGGCGGCGTCAGCACGGCGGCCGCGCCCAGGTCGCACGCCAGCCCCGCCAGCAGCGGGTTTCCCAGGCCCAGCAGCGCGAGGATGGTCGTCTCCGGCACGACCTGCGCAAGCTGCCCCAGCAGCGAAAGTTCCCGCTCCAGGTGCTTGCCAAGCTGCATCACCACGATGCTGACAGCCGGGCTTTTCGCGAGCAGTGGCAGCAGCGCCTTCAACGACTCGACCTCGCGCAGGTGCAGCCCCTGGTGCAAGGCGAATGTCTTCAGCGCGTCGAGGGGACGCTCGTCGAGGCCGTGGCAGACGATCTGGGCCTGCTGCATGTCACGCCTCCTCCGCGTCGTCACTGCCGAGGCCGAGGCGCTTCATGCGGTTCAGGAGCTGCGGGCGCCAGACGCCGAGCAGCTTGGCCGCCTGCGACTTGTTCCCGCCGGTCAGTTGAAGCGCGACGGTGACCAGTTTGCGCTCCGTCGCTTCCAGCAGTTTTTCGAGGGGAAGCTCACGCGGCGCGGACACCGGAGCGTGCTTGACGTGGAACGGCAGGTCGGCCGCTTCGATAGCCTCACTCTTCGCCCGCAGGCACGCGCCTCGCACCACGTCGTGCAGTTCGCGGAAATTCTCCGGCCAGCCATGCAGCGACAAGATCTGCAGCGCCTCGGCGCCGACCCGTCGCACTGGCGGCTCGCGCAGCGGCTGGCATGCCTGCACGCAGCGTGCGACGTGCCGGGCGAACGTCGCGGGCCTTTCGCGCAGCGGCGGCAGGCGGATCGTCAGTGCCGCAGCAACATGGAACAGTTCGGGCAGCAACTGCCCGCTCCGCATCGTCGTCGTCGGTTCGTCGCGGAAGCCGAGCGTGACGCGGGGCAGGGTCGGGTTGTCGGCGTGCTTCTCGATCAGCTCGACGACTCGCTGCTGCAGCTCGCGCGGCAGCTTCGCCGGCTCGCGCAGGTGCAGGGCGCCGATCGACTGCGACGCCAGCCGCGACTCGGCGAGCGCATCGACCAGCACCGACATCGGCAGACTTTCGGCGTCGATCAGGGCGAAGTAGCGGCTGCGTGCGGGGCCGGCGAGATGGACCGCCCGCGCCAGCCACGCCTTGCCGACGCCCGCTTCGCCTACGATGGTCACGGCGAAGCGCTGCGGCGCGGCGAGCCACGCTTGCTCCGCGACACATCGCAGCGCCGGTGTGTCCGTGTCGAGTTCGTCGAGGCGGTACGGCAGCGCGGCCCGGTCGCGCAGCGCCATCAGCTTGTCGGGGAGCGCCAAGGTCGGCTCGCCGGTCGCCTGCACGCGCAGCCTGCCCAGCACGCCAAGCACGCCGTCGGCGCCCTGGAACGGCAGGAACTGGGTATCCCACCAGGTCGGCGGCGACGCGATCCACGGCACGCGCCGCCGCGTCGACGCCGCTTCGCCCTGCCAAACGTGCGACGGCGGCGCCAGCAAGGACAACGCCATGTCCTCGCGGCTGGCGCCGCTGGCGCCGCTGGAGCCGCTGGCCACTCGTCGGCACGGCCTGCCCTTCGCCGATGCGAACAACAGCCCGGTCGCCTGCTCCCACGCGGCGTTGGCGTACAGCAGCCGGCGCCGGCCGTTGAGAAGGAAGAGCGATTCGCGGGACGACTGGAAGAAGCGCTGGAAACGGAACGGCCTCGCCGAGCCGGGCGTCGGTTCAGGCGGGTCGGGGGGCGCAGCCGTCATGGCGGGGGTTCCCGATGGTCAGATCAGCTTGCCCGCCACGAACAGGACTGCGCCGATGCCGAGCATGAACGCAGCCATGCGGACGCCCCAGCGGAACGCTTCGACGAGGATCGTCTTGAAGTCGTCGTGGCGGGTGGCGCTGTAGACCAGGCTGATGATCGTCAGCATGAAAGGCAGATGCCAGTAGAGCGGGATCTTGGCGAGGACGGCGAGCATCACGAGGCCTCCCCAGGGGCGCCCACCGGAGCGGGATCGTCCTTCTTGTCGTCGTCGTCCTTCTTGGGATCTTTTTTCGGGTCGTCGGGGAAGGCGGGGCCGGCGACGGCGTCGTAGATCACCAGCACGTTGAGCATGCCGGCGATGACCGTGTAGACCCAGCCGAGGTCGGGGGTCTTGTCGGAGCGCTTGATGGTGTCGTTGATCTGGTCGAAGTCGACGAAGTCGCGCGGGGCGCGCTGGAAGGTCTTCCAGAACTCGCCTTCGAGGGGGATGGGCCAGTCCATGTACTGGGCGATGGCGGGCCAGGCGGCGACGCCGACCCAGAACTGGCCGGCGAACTGGTAGCGTGCGGGCAGGCTGAAGGCGTCGGCGCGTCCCTGGACGGGGTCGGGCCTCGACATGTAGACGTTCTGCCAGTTGCCCATCGCCTGGCCGAACATGAACATGCCAAGCAGGATGACCATGAACAGCAGCCCCTTGCCGATGCGGCCCTGGCAGATCTGCCCCAGGCCGGGGACCAGGTAGCTCAGCAGCCCGGCGAGCGGGTCGATCTTTTGCGATTGGGACATGGCATCCAGTGGCTAGGGGCTGGGCTTCGCTCGTGGCACGCCGCACACAAGAGGGTTCGCTGCTCGGCGACCGATCTTTGTGCTTCGGCGATTCAGGAATTGTATGACCGCCACGCTACCAGGACCAACCCCACCCGTCCTTCGCGTACCAGCCGGCGGCGAGGACGCCCAGCACCACGCCGAGCAGCCCGACGATCAGCCGCCCCCCCGCGCTGCGCAGGAAGGCGCCGGGGCCGCCCAGCAGATGCGTGCAGCCGTCGAAGGCGACGTTGATCCACCACAGCGGCGCGTAGATCCACGCCAGCGGCGCCGGCCCCTCGTCGGGCACCTCCGCGATCAACTGCGTGATCCTCGGCAGCAGCGACGGCGGCAGCACCTCGTTCGTGATCGGCTCCAAGGTCGGCTCCGGCGGCGTCGGCACCGTCGCGTAGTAGCTCGGCGCCGTCGGCGCAGCCACGGCGGGCGGCGACGCGACATGCGTCGCAACCGGCTTCCTCACCGGCGGCGGTGTCGGCGATGTCACCGGCTCCAGCAGCGTCAGCGTCGCCGATCGCTTCGGCGCGACTGGCGAGGCAGCCTCCGGGTCGCTCACCGGCACCGACAGCATCTGCTCCATCAGCGCGTCGAGGTCGTCGAGCATCTGCCGCGTCGTGTGCGGCGCGTCCGTCGTCTGGTTGCTGGCGACCATGTCGAAACCCCTCGCTCGCGTTGCCCCGTTGAATGGGAACTCGAAGGCCACGATGGAACCCGCGAATAGAACTACCCCATGTCGCAGCGCTACTACCTCGCCGAACCGCTCTGCCCCGGCCTCGTCGTCATCGACGGGCCGGAAGCGCACCATCTTTCGACGGTGTGCCGACTGCGTGCCGGCGACACGATCCGCCTGTTCAACGGCGACGGCACGGAATACCCAGGGCGCGTGGTCCAGGTCAATCGCAAGTCGGTCGAGATCGAGCTGGCGGCCGCCGAGAAGTCGCAGCGCGAGCTGCCGTTCCGCCTGGAGGTGGCCGCCCCGCTGCCGAAGGGGGACCGCACGCAGTTCCTGGTCGAGAAGCTGACGGAACTGGGCGTGACCGTTTTCACGCCGTTGGCGTGCGCGCGGAGCGTGATCCATCCGCGCGAAGGCAAGCGGGAGAAGCTGGAACGCTATGTCATCGAAGCAAGCAAGCAGTGCGGGCGCAACACGCTCATGGAGGTGGCGGAGCTGGCCGACTGGGCGAGCTGGTGTCAGCCGCGAGGCGACGGCGAGCTGCGGCTGCTGGCGCATCCGGGCGGGACGGCGGAGGTGCGAAGACTCGCCGGGCCGACGCGGATCGCTGTCGGCCCCGAAGGCGGCTTCACCGACGCCGAAGTTGAATTTGCCCGCGAACACGGCTGGCAGCACGTCGGCCTCGGCCCGCGCATCCTCCGCATCGAAACGGCGGCGATCGTGCTGGCGGCGCTGGCGACGCACGTTTAGCCGCGACGCGCAGCGGAGCGCGAACCGTGACCCACGCCCGTGAACCGAATCGTCGCGCGGTTCCCGCGCTCCGCTGCGCGTCGCGGCTAAACCTTCTCGCTGGGAACCAGGCATTTCCCTTGACATGCAGTACCGTCGCTTTAGCATGCGGTGAAGTCGCCGACTCCTCCACTCTCCCATTCCTTCGACGACTTCGCCCGGAGTCGTGTCATGGCCATCCTTGTCACCTGCCCCTGCGGCAAGCAATTCAACGTCAAAGACGAACTGGCCGGCAAGCGCGGCAAGTGCGCCGGCTGCGGGAAGGTCGTCACTGTGCCGATTCCCGAACCGGAGGTTGTCCTGGCGCCGACCGCCCCGGTGCCGCAGACCTGCCCGAAATGTCGGACGGGGATGCTGCCCAAGGCGGTCATCTGCGTCCGCTGCGGCCTCGACCTGCGCACGGGCAGGCAACTGCGCAGCCCTGCCGCCAAGGAACCCGCCGAGGAGTCCGCGAAATCGCCGGCCGCCCCGGCGTGGCTGGGGATCGCCCTGGTCGCCGCAGGGCTTTGCTTGACGGGCGTCGTCGCCGCGTTTTTCCTGATCCCGTGGGGCCAGGCGCCGGACCCCAAGGTCGCGGCGCAGGCCAAGCAGCAGCCGCCGAACGGGGTGGACGCTTCGAACCTGACGTTCGAGGAGGCGTTCCGCGCCGGTCGCGTCGTTTGGCAGCCGGTGAGGAACGCCCGCGTCGCGACCCGGTTGGGCAATCAGTTGAAAGTCGAGTCGGTTGAAATGGTGACGAAGTTCAAGTACGACGTGGACGGCAGGAAGAGCATCGACACGACGGGCGAGAAGCCGTACTCGTTCCCGGATCGTGAGGTGACGTTCGGGCCAGGGGCGGTCATCCGCGTCGGCCAGGACATCAGCGTCCGCGAGGGCGCGATCAAGACGGGAGACGAATGGACGTGGACCGGCGAGACATGGGCCGCCGGAAAGCAGCAGGCCGTCCCCGTGGTCCCGCCAGCGCAACCGACGGGCGGCGAGCCGGCGAGCCCCGCTGTCGTATGGGCGGGGCGAATGGCGAAGAAGCTGGAGGACCGCCGCTTCCAGGAGGTGGATTTGCTCAAGCGTGCGGGGGCGAGGATGCCGCCCGACACGGTCAAGTTGTGGAAGGCCGCGCTCGAACAGGCGACCGGGGACAAGCTGCAAGGCCTCGCCCTGCTGCAAGTCATCCTTCGGTACAGCCCCATCTGGAAGGGGGAAGAATTCCTGCCGACGGAGTCGCAACGATACGCGGGCCGGGCCGGGCAGACGCCAACGGAGCAGATGGGCCGATGGCGCGACGGCTTCGCGGCCGCCACCGGCGACCGGACGGATGAACTTCAAACCGTGTTGCTGCTCATCCAGATGGACTTCCTGTACGACGCGGAACGGTTCCGCGACGCCCGCGCTGCACAGCTGCTGCCACGACTGAAGTCGTTCACCTCGGAACTGCTCCAGCCGTGGGCCGACGTGCTCCGGTGCACCCGTATCGAAGCCGCCATCGAACTGATCGACAACGATTGGCTTTTCGACAAAGACTGGCTCAAAATCGGCGCGGCCGACGAGGCGCTTCGTGCGCTGCGAACGGCGCCAAAGACGGGCGCCCCGGAAGGAAAGGCGTCTCAAAACAACTTGCCCACTTCGCTCACCGCCCTGAACGCCAGCGCAGCGGAGCTGGTCGCGCGCTTCGGCGCCGCCCGCGAAGCCAAGCCGTCGACGGACTATCCGAAGGCGATTGAACAGGTCCATGTCCTGGGCAACCTAAAGCTCGTCGCGACCGTGCATCTGGGGAAATGTGGCATGGCCGACTTCTCGACCGTTGACCGCAGCCCCTTCCCCCAGGCGACCATCGATCAATTGCTGCAGGCCAACTCCGAGGGCTTCACCTGGCAGCCCCTGGACGCGGGCAATTCGCAGTCCTGGCTCATCAAGGGGAAGGTCGATGGCGAGCCGGTCTCGCATCGGTCGGCCATCTGGCTGAACCTCGACGCTTGGCCAAGGAACCGCTTCGTCCTGCACCAGCTCGCGCTGTTGCCCGAAAGGGCGAAGGCGCCATAGCGATGGAGGAGGCTGCCAACCGGGTTGGCAGCCTCCTCCTTCCGGCGCCGGTCGCGCCGTTCAACAGCCCGAAGCAGTGCTGCGTCAAACGCGAAGGAGCAGGCGTTCCCGGCGCGGCGTTCATCAACAAGAAGGCGGGGCGGCATGTCCGGCTGGTTTCAAGAGATAGGCAACACCCTCGCGGCCGAGTTCTCCGACCTGCCCGACGTGGCGGGCGTGACTCGGATCGCCCTGCGCCTGTCCATCGCCGCGTGCCTCGGTGGCGTGCTCGGCTACGAACGCGAGCAGAAGGGGAAGTCCGCCGGGCTGCGGACGCACATGCTGGTCGCCCTCGGAGCGGCCCTTTTCGTCCTCGTTCCGCAGCAAGCCGGCGTGTCCGACACCGACCTGACCCGCGTCCTGCAAGGGCTGGTCGCCGGCGTCGGCTTCCTCGGCGCCGGCACCATCATCAAGGGCAACGGCGATGAGGATGTCAAGGGGCTCACCACCGCTGCCGGCATCTGGCTGACCGCCGCCATCGGCGTGGCGGCCGGCATGGGCCGCGAAGCAACCGCCGTCCTCAGCACCCTCCTGGCACTCGGCATCCTGACCGCGGTCCCCCGCGTGCTCCAACGCTTCCGCCGCGACGCGAAGTGACGGCGCCGCTACTCCTGCACGATGGCCACGTCCAGCTCAATGACATAGCGGCGGTTGAGCGGGAAGACCGCCCGCGCTGGCTGCGGCTTGATCCCGTCTGGCTCGTCTGGCTTGCGGGGGAAAATCATTTTGAAGACCGTCTCACTGATCTTCCTTGGCGCTGGCAGCACGATCCATGACACCGACTCCGTGTAAGGCGCCGTCGTCAGCGACCCTTCGTAACGCAGCAAGGGCGACAGCACGGTCGGCAGCCAAAAGGAAGGATCGTAGGGCATGGGACAGCCCTCGGAATGCAGCTTTCTCAGAAATGCCGCCAGCTGCTTGTCTTCTTTGGAATCCTTGGTGTCTTTGGCATCCTTCGGCGGAATGACGCAGACGAGGAAAACCGCCACCACCGCGAGCGAATGGTCATCGTAGTTCTTGTGGACGATGTGCACCTCGCCGTCTTGCTGCGCTCCATCGACCAAATGCTCGCTGGGATGGTGGAAATGCATGGTCTGCAGGTGGAATTTCTTGCCGTTCAGCACCAGGTACTTTTCGGGTGCTAGATCGTATGACACTTCGATGCCGTGTTCTGCCTTGCGGGCAAAGCCATCGATCGCCGTTTTCCAGGAGAGGTGGAGGAATTTCTTGTCGTCGGTCACGTCGAGGGTCAAGTCGAAGGATCGCCGCAGATTGACGGGGGACTGCTGCTGTTGCAGCACCAGGACGTCCAGCTGTTTCTTCTCAACGGCCCGCGACAGGGCTAGGAGTGCGTCGATT
>JAYSSW010000609.1:0-3699 GCA_043720335.1 Planctomycetia bacterium | reverse complement strand
CTTGCGGCAAAAGCCCCACCTGATTCAATCGTTCTTCGCCGCCGCCGGGTTGCCGCTACACGGGTGAAAGTTTACTTCTTTGCGCAGCTGTCAGTAATCGGGGCGTTCCCATCCTCCATGGAAGAAGATCAACCCATGCTCCGGTTCCCTCTTGGTGGCCTGCTCGGCTTGTCGCTCGTGCTGCTGGCGGCTCCGCGTGCGAGTTCGCAGAATCCGCCGGTTCGTCGAGCAAGCACTTTGGAAGCGGCGACGCCCGGCCTCGTCTGCAAGATCCACGCCTTGGCCGAGCTGGCGGACGATCCGAACCTGTGCAAGTGGATCGCCGAGACGATCCCCGCAGTGGTGCAGCCCGGCACCTGGAGCATGGGGACCGAGGTCGCCATCCCCGGCCAGCGCGTCGTCCGCTACTACGCGCCGTCGAAGATCCTGGTCGTGTCGCACTCGGCGGCGGTGCAGGCGGAGGTCGACATGTTCCTCGCCAGCGTGAAGAAGTCGCTGCCGGGCGCCAAGACGTCGAGCCAGACCGCGGAGCCGAGTTTAATGCAGGCGTCCCATGCAACGCCTCCGATGCCGATGGCGCCGGTCGCCGCCCCGCCCCTGCTGGGCTACCCGGTGCCGACGGCGGCGAAGGGGCCGAAGCACCTGTTCCACTTCATCATCCGCTACGAGGGGGACGGCGTCATCGACGAGAACATCGTCAACTTCTTCAAGGCGAGGCAGGGGAGCGAGGACATGGCCAACGCCCTGTCGAAGTCGGGGCTGGTGGTCCCCGTGACGGCGCCGCCGGAAGGACCGACCACCGTGCTTCCGCCGGGGCTGAAAGTCGTCCCTGAGACGATTGAAGTTCAGCCGAGGCCGAACCCGAGCGTCTATCTGCCGCAGGGCGTGACGGTGTCGCCGATGCCGATGATCGTCCCGGTCGCGCCGCGCGGCGTTCCCGTGACGGCGCCGCCGATGCCGCCGGTCGAAGCGAAGTCGGGAGACTCGCCGCGCTGATCGCGAGCCGTTGCGAAACCACCAAATCGTAGGGGCGGCTTGTTCGCAAGCCGCCCCTTCGGTTTTCAAAGAGCGATGAGCATCGCAATCAGCGCCACGACGCAGTGCCGCATCGTGCCGGTGCGGAACCGCAGGCGGCCTTCGACGGCGGCGACGCCGTGGAGGAGCGGATCGGCCGTCCCGGCCATCATCGCTGGGCTGAACCGTCCCCAATGAAAGAGCCGATTGGCGCGCGAGCCGCGCCAGGGAGTGGTCGATGAACCTCAACGAATTTCCGCCGTCGTCGAATCCATCACCGAGCCAGCAGCGGGACGCGCTCCAGAAAGGGCTGGGGCGCGCCGTGCTGTGGGCGCGGAATGGATCTCTGAACGACCAAGGCGTCATTCTCGAAGCTTGCCTGAACGACCTGCGCCACGACAGGCAGGTCGAGCATCCTCGGGGCAGGTGGCTGTGGGAGATCATGGAAGCGACGGGGACGGTGGAGGCTTTTCGCACGCCCATCCTGGACGCTCTCCTGGCCCTCGACGACGGATCGGCCGCCCAGCAGCTCTGCCAATTCTGCGTGCTCTACGCCCAGCACGGCGACGAGCGCTTTCGCGCGCGGCTGCGCGACGTCGTCGCCGGCAGGCCGGCGCCGGACTGTCCGTGGCTCGGCGAGGCGGAACTGGTCGAGCTCGACCGCGAAGAGGGACTGTTGTTCGCCGCCGACGTGCGTGGGAAATCGCTTCAGGACCGCGACTGGGATTGGGACGACACCGGCATGATCGACGCGGCGGTGGAGGTCCTTGGCGAGCCGGCGGTCGCCTCGGCCCTGCTTCAGCGTTCCACCTCAAACGCGGATGTCAACCGCTTCCGCCAGGCCTGGCTGGCGGAGGTGGCGACGAAACCGCTGGCTCCCGCCCTGAACCATGTGCAAGCGATGCGACAGATGTCCCTGAGCGACATCGTTCAGAAGGTGGAATCCAAGCCAGGTCCCGTCGGCATTCTGCGCGGCTGGGGAATGCACGCGGACGAGGACGACCTGCGGGCGGTGCTCGACCTTTTGCTGAACCGCCAGGACCCAGCCGTCATCGGAAACTACCTGCGTGTCTTCTCCAACCGGCCGATGCCGGCCTTCGATGAACGCTTGCTCGTCTTGCTGGACCATGCGGACCAACAGGTGCGGGAGCGCGCTTGTTCCGCGTTGGCCCCGAACCAGCACCCAGCGATCCGCAAATTCGCCATCGAGCATCATCGCCGGCGAATCGCGGAGCCGGGCTTCCTCAAGCTGTTCATTCGGAACTGCCAGTCCGGCGACGAGGATCTGCTGCTTGACAGCCTCCGCTTGCCGGACGACCCGTGCGAGTGCCACGGCATCGTGATGGACCTTGTCAAGCTGCTGTCAGCGAACGCGG
This sequence comes from Planctomycetia bacterium, assembly GCA_043720335.1. Taxonomy (GTDB): domain Bacteria; phylum Planctomycetota; class Planctomycetia; order Gemmatales; family Gemmataceae; genus JAYSSW01. The sequence continues at coordinate 1,309 of JAYSSW010000609.1, read as the reverse complement.
ACCTGCCAAGTGGCGGGCTTGCGATCCGAGCCTACGCGGCCACTCCATGCGGCGCGTGCCGGTCGGACGCCGTCGAAATCCTTGTCGCACGGCAGGCCGCTCCGGATTGGCTGATGGAGGAATGCCGCTGGGACAGCGTTGCGGAAACACGCGATCTTGTGCTCGGTGCGCTTGCCACGAGTGATTGCCCGCGCGGGCAGGAATGAGACACAAGAGCCACACCTTGCCCGTCGTGGCTCTGAAAGACGCCTCCTGAACAACCAGTCCGTCACGAACGCGGTGTCCGGTCAGTCGTCGGCTACCAGCCGAGGCCCTTGGCCGTCACGCGCACCTTGCCCATGCGGTGGTTGACGCAGACGAACAGCGTCTGCCCGTCGTCGCCGCCGAAGCAGAGGTTCGCGGTGCGGTCGCCGGTGAGGAAGCGGCCCAGCAGGGTGCCGTCGGGCGCCATGACGCAGACGCCGCCGGGGCCGGTCGCCCAGATATTGCCCTGCGAGTCGCACTTCAGGCCGTCGACGCCGCCGCCTTTCACCTTGGGAGCGGTCCACTTGGCGGGATCGACGAAGAGCTTCGCTTCGCCGGTGGCGCCGTCGGCGTTGACGGGGATCACCATCCACTTGCCGCCGTTGGTGACGTAGAGCTTGGTCGCGTCGGGCGAGAGGGCGATGCCGTTGGGGCTGAGGTTCTTGGCCACGAGTGAAAGTTTGCCGTCCTTGACGTTGACGCGGTAGACGCCGGTGAAATCGAGTTCGCGTTTGGCGCCTTTGGCGAGGCCGTAGGGGGGATCGGTGAAGTAGAGGTCGCCGCTCGGATGGAGGACAAGGTCGTTGGGGCTGTTGAGCTTCTTGCCCATGTAGTTGTCAGCGAGGACGGTTTTCTTGCCGTCTTTTTCGATGCGGGTGACACGTCGGTCGCCGTGCTCGCAGAGGTGCAGCCGGCCCTGGGGGTCGACGGCGAGGCCGTTGGAGCCAGGCTCGTCCCCGGGCTTGCCGCCGCGCGGCGTGTCGCCAGTGTAGCCGGAGGGCTTGAGGTATTCGGAAGCGCCCTGGCCTTCCTGCCACTGGACGACGACGTTGTTGGGGATGTCGGAGAAGAGCAGGCGCTTGCCGGGCTTGAACCAGACGGCGCCTTCGGTCCAGAGGTAGCCGTCGGCGATCTTCTCAAGCTGGGCGTCCTTGGGGACCAGCGCATCGAAGCGCGGATCAAGCCGTTCGACGCTGCCGATGATCGACTTGGCGCCGTCCTGCTTGCCCGCGACCTTCGGCTCCTGGGCCGCAACCGATTGGGCGGCGAAACCCGCCAGCAGGAC